>NZ_NUOW01000009.1:58285-61901 GCF_002584635.1 Bacillus sp. AFS031507 | reverse complement strand
GACGTTGCCAGGCATATTAAAGACAACCTGAAAAGGTTGTCTTTTTTTGTTTTTCAACGTATATGTATGGTGTTCACTGTAGTTATAAATATAACTGAGCATTAGTCTACTCCATTGTTCTATGTAGATCCTACTTTTTTGATATTATTAAGGCCGCTCTTTGTTTTCGATAAAATACAATTTCCATTATTTATAAAAAGAGGCTGGGTTCATGTCCATCATGAATCCAGCCTCTTTTCCTTATTAAACAATCACGTAATCCGTCACATTGCGATCGATCACTCTTGCTCCTTTTGCAGCTACAAACTTGCCACTAGCCGTTGTGAAAACTTCAGATGCAATAATCTGCGCCATCGATAATTTTACAACTTCTTCATCAATCGGCTCTTTAGGGTTATCGACGGAAAGGCTTGCCGTCTTTCCAAACTCCGTGGTAAATTGCAATTCCAATGTTTTTGCCATTTCTTTCACCTCCACACCCTTTATTATTTTGTTAGACTATTAACCTAGAATTGTGGAGCTGTCATTTCTCTCCACTTTGTTTAGCGGGTCATTGCATAGAGCAGCTACTGCTAGTGCCGCTTGCGATAGTTGATCTGCGGTAGCAGCCTTGGTGACATTGCTAAACGTTTTTGCTTTGAGGATGGGATTTCCTTCGTCATCCATGCCCGCTTCAAACACGATGCGAAGCTTCGTAACCTCTAATAATGCTTGTGCCATTGTCTCTCACCACCTTTCACCTTCTATATATAGAAAAGTCGGCAAAAAGGACAGGGTAGGGAGAGGAAAGTTTTAATTGAATGTAAGACGTGTAACGAATGGTTGAAGAGGCCGAACATATTTCAATTTCTATGGATGCGCAAATAAAAGCCGTCAATCCACAAAAAAAAGCCAAATTTGCGCAAATAAAGCTAACTTTTAGTCGGATGAGGGAGCATGGAGTGGGATAATTAGCTCCAATTAGCAGCTTCTCAGCGAATTGTTGAAGGATATCAGCGAACTGGACCATTTTATCAGCGGTAAATACACTTTTATCAGCGAAAAACCTATTTTTATCAGCGAATCTATTTTGCGCATACAAAACTGGCAATTTTCTCAGATGTAGAGTTGTAGGCACTATGGAGACGGTTCTTATGATCGGCACAAATCTCATAAAAAGTCATAAGAACCGAATCTCCCCATGTCCCTCCTTATGCTGCTCGCCGTAGGATGGCTTCCTTCTGTCGTGTTTCCGGGAAGGTCGCCACCAAGAAGATGTACACACTGGAGGCAGCGATAAAGAAAATCATCGCCGCAGTGTATCCGGAAGAGCCTAATATAAAGCTCCACACAATCGTCGCGATGGTTTGGCCCGCATACGCGATCGCCCAGAAAAGTCCGAACATAATCGTCAATCTTTGTGGAGTCATCCCTTTTAATTCATGAGGGAGATTCAAAAAAATTGGGTACTGAATATACATCGCAAATCCTGATATCGAAATGAGTGTGTAGGAAAGAAGCGGAATCTTGTTAGCAAACACAATGGCAAGGGCAAAGGTTCCTACCATGACAATCCCTGAGAACAGAAGGATTGGCTTCCGTGGCACGCCCTTATTTCCGATGCGAATCCCTGCAAATGTTCCGAGAATGCCAAAACCTGAGATTAATAGGTTTGTTACAGAGCCATTTAACAAGGTATATTGATCAAAAATGGCTTTAAAGCTCACGAGCGATAATACATACAAGGTTAAAAAGGAAGCAAACGCCAGGCCATAGCGCCAGAGAAATCCGTCCTTGAGCGCCTCTTTATAGCCATACTTTTCAGCGGTACCACCCATTTCATTTGTTTCAAAGGTCTCTGCTTTCCAAAGCCAAGCGATAAAAAACAAGATCGTTAAAGAGGCAAAGAACGTTAATGTTAAACGCCAGTTGGCTACCATTTGCTTGGCAAAAACCGTAAATAAGACGGCGACAATAAAAGCACCGGCATTATAGGCCACCGTATTGGCGGCATTAATGCGCAACTTTATGTTTGAATTTTTAACATAGTGAGCAACGATGGGGTTCATATAGACAATGACCATCGAGCCGCCAACGGCCATGACCATCCTAGCGACGGTATAGGCCCAATAATTCGGGAGATAAATCGCGACAAGTCCCATTATTAAAAGGCCAATCGCGATACCTGCCGCTTTTCTAGGTCCTAATTTCATGAGCACCATCGCTGCTAAGATGTTGGCAAAGACACGCGCGGACGTAATCGAATAGTTCACCAATTGAGAAATAATAGGATCCACAGGTCCACCGAAAAAGGTTTCGGTTATTTGCGGTGTCAAGGAAGAGCCCGCCACCCAATTCATGGCAAAGGTTACATAAGCCAGCCATAATACTGCCATCATAAAATAACCTTTTTTTGTATGATTCATCGTTTCCATACTCTCATCTGCTTTCATTCGTGTTTTCAACTCTAAACAATTCTAGATGACAGGTTTCATTGTTTCTTTTAATACGGTAACCGAGTGGCTGAATTGTTCCTTTTCCTTTTCATTTAGCTGTATTTCAATCACTTCACGGATTCCTCCGCGGTATATGACCGCCGGAACACCGATAAACACATCCTCCTGTCCATATTGACCATCTAGATAGGAGGAGACCGTTAGGATACAGTTTTCATTGTTTAAAATTGCCTTCGTAATTCGAACGAGGGACATGCCGATTCCATAGTACGTTGCACCTTTTCGTTCGATGATTTGATAAGCCGCATCACGGACATTAACGAAAATTTCTTCTAAACAATCTTTGTATGGTTCGTTTTTCCTTGCTGAAAGTTCTTCAAGCCTTTCAACACCCACAGAGGCACGGCTCCAAACGGGAAGTTCTGTATCCCCGTGTTCGCCAATGATATAGGCATGAACATTTCGTGTGTCCATATTGAAATGCTGACCAAGCGCAAAGCGGAGACGCGCTGAATCTAATACGGTACCGGAACCAATCACCCGTTCCTTTGGCAGCCCAGACTCCTTCCAGGTCACATAGGTTAGAATATCAACAGGGTTTGTAGCAACTAGGAAGATTCCGTCAAAGCCACTGGCCATAATGTTTTTTACGATTTGTTTAAATATTTTCGTGTTCTTTTCCACTAATTCTAATCGGGTTTCACCAGGCTTTTGAGCTAATCCCGCAGTAATGACCACTAAGTCTGCACTTTCACAATCTTGATAAGACCCGCTCCATACGTTGATAGGTGACGGAGCAAACGGAATCCCGTGATTCAGGTCCATCGCTTCCCCTTCTGATTTTGCCTCATTGACATCAATGAGAACTAACTCTTCCGCCACTCCTTGATTAATCATTGAATATGCATAACTGCAGCCGACAGCACCTGTTCCAATTAAGACCACTCGATTTACTTTTTTATTTCTGTTCTCCATTATGATCAGCTCCTATATATAAATGTCATCATTAGATAGTAATTAATAAGTTAACGGTGTTAGTATATCACTAGTTTGTGAATAATTTCACAAGAGTTGTGACATAAATATGACTCTTTTCATGGAAGCCTTTACATTTTTGAAAAAGCGCGATTAAGTGTGGGGATGGTTATTTTTTGAAAAAAGGCGTGATTAAGAATGGTGAC
>NZ_NUOW01000009.1:0-58244 GCF_002584635.1 Bacillus sp. AFS031507 | reverse complement strand
GACGGTTATTTTTCGAAAAAGGCGTAAGTAATTATGAGGATGGTTATTTTTCACAAAAATCATAAAGGTGCCTTAGGATTGGGAGGCATTTACGTTAGTTTGGGATCCAGGTTCATCATGCGCATTGTTTTAATTGATTAGCGGACAAAATAAAGATACACTTACCTATATTGTTTTTAGAGCGGGTGCACGGATGAATAATAGACAAAAAGAATTGCTACGAATATTGCTTGTTCATGAAGAAGGAGTATTGCATATTAAGGATTTGTCGGAAGAGCTTGATTGTGCGGAAAAAACGGTCCGGAACGATTTAGATCGATTGGAGGAGTTTCTCCTCGATTATCCAAGTGCCAGCCTCATCCGGAAGCCGGGCCTTGGGATTGCGATTGAAAGTGATGAAAGTGCTCGGTCGCAAATTTTGCGCAGTCTTCTTTCGAGCGAACCTAAGAGTAATGAAGAGCGGCTGTTTGAAATGGCCTATCAGCTGTTAACAAGTGATAAGGCAATCACCTTACAGCATTTTGCCGATCGATACTATGCTCCTAAAGCGGCGATAAAAAAAGATATCGAGACGATTACAAATTGGCTCGAGCGGTTTGAGCTGGAACTCATTTCGAAGCCGCGGGTGGGAAATGTGATTCAAGGATCAGAATTGAAGAAACGTAATGCTTTGGCGCACTTGTCTGAGCTGTTTTTACACGAAAAAAATGTAGTGTTGGATTTATTTTTACCCTATGAGATTTCGACTGTTAGGAATGCCCTTAAGGATATGCAGGGGCGATTTTCAATTGCATTTTCAGATGATGCGTTAGAGAGCTTGCTCGTTCATGCACTGATTATGGTGAAACGGACCCGGCAGCGGTCGCCTGTATTTGTTCAAGAGTCCGAAAAGGTGATGGCGTTTGAACGGAAAGAATATCAATTTGCCAGCTGGTTTTTTGATAAATTGGAAATTGCCTTTCGGTTAACCTTTCCGGACGTGGAGCAGGTTTATTTCACTTGGCACCTGATTAGCAGCAAGCGTGTCGGAGAGGAATTCCACCAAGATTTAACAGTGGATGAAGAGGCAACTGCGTTTGTTCTTGCTTTCGTTCGCAAGATGGAAAAGTTGACTTTCATTCATCATGAAGCGGATCCGATTTTAATCGATGGCCTTGCCGTTCATTTGCATTCGGTCATCAATCGCATCAAATATGGTTTTCCGATTAGCAATCCGCTTCTATCGAATATTAAAAAAATGTATCCCTATATGTTCAATATGGTGATGTTAACGCTTGAAGAAATAAAACAAACTTTTCAGATCGAAATCCCTGAGGATGAGGCGGCCTATATTGTCCTTCATTTTCAAGCCTCTGTTGAAAGACTGGAAAAAAAGAGAGATATAAAGAAGAAAGCGTTGATTGTGTGCCATATGGGGATTGGCATGTCGCATTTGTTAGAGGCGAAAATCGAACAGCAGTACCAGAACATTGAGATTGTCGCCTGTATTGGAAAGGCGGAAGTGCCGGATTATTTGAGTACGCATCCAGCGGATTTTATTATCTCAACGGTTCCACTTGAGAAAGTAAACATCGAGCACATCGTGATTTCACCGTTGTTTGGACAAGAGGATAAGAAAAAGTTAAATCAGTTTGTTGAAGTGTTGAAGCAAAAAAGTACCGAACACCATGGCCCCCATGTATTTTCTCCATTCTTGAAGGAAGAGCTCGTGTTTTTTAACGTGGAAAAAGAACACCGCTATGAAGTCGTCGAAATGCTGGCGGACGCTCTTTTTAAAAAAGGCTATGTCAGTAAAGAGTATATCCATAGTGCGGTCAATCGAGAGAGGAAATCAGCTACAGCTATCGGCGGGGGAATTGCCATCCCGCATGGAAACCCATCGATGATTCACCAATCTGCTTTAGCCACGGCGATCATGAAGGAGCGGATGGAGTGGGGGAATGAACGAGTGTCCCTTGTCATCATGCTGGCCATTGCCAAAGAAAATCAAGGAGAGCTTCGCGGGGTAATTGGGAAGATTTCTGCCCTGAGTGAGGCGCCTTTGGTTGTACATGCGCTAACAGCTGCACTGGATTATCAAGAATTTTTACAAGTAATCGACCAATTCGCCTAGCGGGTTGGTTTTTTTGCAATTCTCCTCTAATTGTTACCGTCAACTCCGTTTTTACAAGGTGTCGGGCACAATTACCCTCTAATTGTTACCGTTAGCTCTGTTTTGTAGGAGGAGGGTTCTACGTGACCGAAGTGGTAATAGAACTAAGATTGGGGTAACGTAGGAGGGTTCTACGTGATCGAAGTGGTAATTGAACTAAGTTTGAGGTAACGTAGGAGGGTTCTATGTGACTGAAATGGAGCTACAACTAACATTAAGGTCACGTAGGAACGTATTAAACTTTTTTTACCGCAGTCTCCGGTAAAAAGATGAAAAATTAACAGGACAAGATTGGTATATTATAAGTTTAAGAAAGCGATTACTTAGTTATTTTTACAATAGGAGGTAACACGATGGGGAAAATATTAGCTGTTACAGCTTGTCCAGTGGGAATTGCTCATACATATATGGCTGCTGAGAACTTACAAAAAGTGGGCAAAGCGTTGGGCATCGATATAAAAGTGGAAACACAAGGTTCGATTGGCGTCGAAAATGCGTTAACGGATCAAGATATTGCCGAAGCAGATGGCATTATTATTGCAGCGGATAAAGAGGTTAAGAAGGACCGTTTTGCCGGCAAAAAATTAATTGTCACCGGTGTCCAAGATGGCATTCGTAAACCAGAAGAATTGATTAAACAAATTCAAAGCGGTGACGTTCCTGTTTATAAACCTGAATCCGCCCCAGCTGGTGAAGAAAAGAAAAGCAAACAAAAGGAAAACGGCTTTTATAAGCACTTAATGAGTGGGGTTTCCTACATGATTCCCTTTATTGTCGTGGGGGGATTATTGATTGCGATTGCCTTAGCTCTAGGTGGTGAGCAAACGCCAGGTGGAATTAAGATACCAGATGGTTCCTTTTGGAAACAAATTGAAGGTCTTGGCGGTACTGCTTTCATGTTCATGGTACCGATCCTGTCTGGTTTCATTGCGGTAAGTATTGCTGACCGTCCAGGACTCGTACCTGGTATGATCGGCGGTTATATTGCTGCCAATGGTAGTTTTTACGGAAGTGAAGCGGGTGCAGGATTTATCGGCGGGATTATTGCTGGTTTCTTAGCGGGTTATGTTGCCCTTGCTATTAAAAAAATTAGAGTGCCAAAAGCGGTTCAGCCCGTTATGCCGATTATTTTTATCCCAATTCTATCAAGTGTTATTGTCGGTCTATTATTTATCTTCGTCATTGGTCATCCGGTTGCAAGTGTGTTCGAAGCATTAACAACTTGGCTTGCTAGCATGCAAGGCGGAAGCTCGATTGTCTTAGCGATGATTCTCGGTGCGATGATTGCGGTCGATATGGGTGGCCCATTTAACAAAGTTGCTTTTCTTTTCGGTTCGGCCATGATTGCAGAAGGTAACTATGAAATTATGGGACCCATTGCAGTAGCGATCTGTATCCCGCCAATTGGACTTGGACTTGCTACTTTTATCAACAAACGCAAATTTAGTCAGTCAGAAAGAGATGCCGGTAAAGCATCCTTTACGATGGGGTTATTTGGTATTACAGAGGGTGCGATTCCGTTCGCCGCACAAGATCCATTTCGTGTGATTCCAAGTATCGTTGTCGGTTCGATGGTAGGCGCAGTGATCGCTATGCTTTCTAGTGTGGGAGACAGAGTTGCTCACGGTGGTCCGATTGTTGCTATATTAGGTGCTGTTGACAATGTGGTTATGTTCTTCATCGCTGTGATTGTTGGTGTGATTGTAACGGCCCTCATGGTTACGGCATTAAAGAAAAACGTAGATGGTGCTGTGCCGGTTGCAGCGGGTGTTGGTCCTGTGACTAGTGCTGCGGCGCCAGTACGTGAAGAAAAAGTCGAAGCTGTTTCTAAAACCGATATTAGCAAGTTAACAGATATTACAACAATAGAGTTAATTGATACCGATTTAGCTGGCAACACACGTGATGATGTAATCGATGAATTGATTGCAAAGTTTGATACAGCTGGTGTCTTACGTTCAAAACAAGAATATAAACAAGCGATCTTAAATCGTGAGAGTGAAAGTTCGACTGGGCTTGGCATGAATATCGCCATCCCCCATGGTAAATCAAATGCGGTTAAACGCCCAGCTGTTGCCTTTGGTATCAAACGTGACGGTGTAAATTGGAATAGTTTAGATGGCGCCCCGGCAAAATTAATCTTCATGATTGCCGTACCGGAAAAAGCAGCAGGAGATGCCCATCTAAAGATTCTACAAATGCTATCACGAAAATTAATGGATGATGGGTTTAGAGAGCAACTATTAAAGGTTACGTCGAAAGAGGAAGCCTATAAACTTCTTGAGACTATTTAGGGGTCAGTGGGAGGTAAACTGAATCTAACAGTAAAGTAGAGAGCAATGTCTCTCTGCTTTTTTTGTGTCTTTGAGACCCTGGTTACGGTTCTCTTGGTCAAGCCGCATTTGAGTTTGCGATATCAATGATGATGAGAGCAGAAAGCATCAACAATAGACAGAAAATTTTGTAACAATTTGTAGAAACATATTGATTTTTTAAAATATTTACTCTAATATAATGTTTATTAAATTTATTGAAATAGTTGGAATTAATTTATAGGGGGAATTGTTTTGGAAGTCATCGAGAAAATCAGCAGCTTTGCTGGGAAAACATTTACGTTATGGGTATTGATCTTTGCGGTAATTGCTTATCTTAATCCTGGTAACTTTGTGTGGCTGGGAGGCTATATTGTTCCTCTACTAGGAATTGTTATGTTTGGTATGGGCCTGACACTTGAGCTATCGGATTTTAAAGAAGTATTTAGAAGACCGAAAGAAGTGGCGCTTGGGGTCATCGGTCACTTTATCATTATGCCGTTACTTGCCTTTTTATTGGCGGTCGGACTCCATTTACCTGAAGAAGTTGCTGTAGGTGTCATTTTAGTAGGATGCTGTCCAAGCGGAACTGCTTCCAATGTTATGGTGTTTCTAGCAAGAGGAAATGTGGCACTGGCCGTTGCAATTGCCTCAGTTTCTACGATTCTTGCACCAATTGTTACACCATTGCTTATTCTTCTGTTTGCGAGCAAATGGGTTGATGTCAGTGTTGCTTCCTTATTCCTTTCGATTGTACAAGTTGTCATTGTTCCATTAGCAGCTGGCTTTATCATTAAAAAGTTCTTTGGCAAACAGGCAAAAGCCGGTGCAAAAGCATTGCCGCTTGTTTCCGTTATTGCGATTGTGTTAATTGTATCTGCTGTCGTAGCAGGCAGCGCGACCAAAATTGCTGAATCGGGTCTACTTATTTTTGGTGTAGTAATCCTTCATAATCTGCTTGGATTCTTCCTGGGCTTTTTCTTTGCCCGTTTATGCGGGATGGACCTTGCAAAACAAAAGGCTGTAGCAATGGAAGTTGGTATGCAGAATTCGGGCTTGGGAGTCGCTATCGCTACCGCTCATTTCTCGCCTTTAGCGGCAGTACCAAGTGCCATTTTCAGCGTCTGGCATAATCTATCTGGTTCCGTTCTCGCTAATATTTTCAGCCGTATGAAAGAAAAAGATCAAAATGATCAAAGTATCAAACAAGCAGTCTGATCCTGAAGACCATTCGCCTAAATTAGTAAAATAGAAGAGATCAACAACCTTTTAAGATTTTAAAAGGTGGTTTTTCTATGTTTAAAGGGGGAAATAGTGCAAATGGTGTCAGGCACCACGAAAAGACATTTGTCCATTTGTGGTGCCTGACACCAATAACTATTTATTCCTCTTATTTTTGGTACTTATCTAACTTAGAGGTTACGGTGCTGGGCTTTCTCTCCTGAGGTTTGGCTTTTAGGGTTGATGCCCAAGCTATTTTTGATTCATATTTCTGGGTATGTTCCTTTTTGACTAGGTTCTGTAACCGATCTTTGTTTTTTTCTAGGGATTCCTCAAGGGCATGCAGGCGCCGTGAAGGAAAAGCGAGTCCTGCCAAAATAGTCGTTACCGTAGGGTCTGATTCCGAGAAATAGGTCCCTTCGAATAATTCGAGTGGTTCTCCAATCCGCTCAAAAATGGATGGAACATTAATTAGTTTAGCCATTTTTTCCGGGCCTTCGTAGATTAACCCCGCGCGGATTACACCGGTTGACTCCACCGGACAGAATACGGAGGTAGCCCAAGATTGTTGTATTTTACTAGTAACATCTGAGGTTGATTTTGCATCGGTAATTGCGGCAGAAGATATAATCGTTACTCCTCTGGTTCCCAATATATTCATCAGATCAGTTTCATCAAAGTTTCCGTAAAACGAGCTCTTTTTCGTTACTTGCAACACACTTTTAATGGCTTCCATGACTTGCTGATTAGAAGAAAGGTAGATTTGATGTTTACTGGATTGTGGGTTTAGCTTTCTCATTTGATCATTATCAACTAGGAACACCGATGAAAGCGAGTTTATCTTGGAAAGCTCTTCAATACACTCTGTAGCATTGATGCGATTACCTGTTAATACATTTCGATCAGGAACAATTGGAATGGCACCTATGTTAACGCCGGACATATGTTCCAATAACAGATCAATCAATAACGGGCTCATCCCTGATCCAGTACCACCATCGGTAGAGAAGGCCACTAATAAAAGTTTAATTTTCTTAAAGGAATTCTTTACAAAGTCGACAATCTCTCGGTAGTTATCGTTAACCGCTTTTAAACCGATGGATCGATCCTGCCCAGCACCATTGTAACCAGGAACAAAATACTTCCTTTCCACTTTTGTGTTCACTATGCCATCGCGTTTGTTCGTATTGATAAGTGCGGTTTGAAACCCCATTGATGAGGCAATTTCCGCTAAATTACCGCCTGCTTGCCCGACTCCTAAAATCCCAACTGATTCCATCAGATCGCCTCCTTCATTACTAAAATGATACTCATGTTTTTCGAAATTAGACTTTTTCATTTAAAAAATGCCTAAAAATAATAGTTAAAAAATGAATGAACCAACTGGGACTTAACAATTGCTACATATTAAAAATGGTGTCAGGCACCATGGAAGGACATTTGTCCATCTGTGGTGCCTGACACCAAGAAATCTTTTTGTATTCAAATCTGGTTCAGCAGCTAAACATGGTTCCTTTTCTAAAGAGTCATTTTTGAAGATTTCCCTCGACATTCTTCGCAGGTACTTAGAGTGAGAAATCTTGTATTGAAGCATGTTGAGGCACCTATTAATCAATCGTTTGTGTAGTCTCGAAAAGGCGGAGTTTTAATAGAATAATGTAAGTTCGAGAGAAACCCATCTGATTTTGTAGAAAGATGGGTTATTTCCTGCGAAATGATTAAACGCATCTCGACAATCTTCATACCTGTTTAGCAGAGGGAATCCATTCCCTTCAGTACTTGCAGCGATTGTAATCAAACGTTTGTGTAATAAGGGAATTTGAGAGATCGGTAGTTAATAATCCTTATTGACGACCGAACTAACGGTAAATTCGCTAGTCCGGTGGTTAATAGGCGGTATTGAAGCCCCAACTCATGGCAAATTTTCTAGAACGGTCTGGTATTGCCGACCGGGTGCACGAATTTTTTGTTCTCGTATTCTACTCCCGTATTAAATTCTTTACTTTTTCTCTGGCACCACTGCGCCAACCTTTCACGGCTGATAAGGATACCTTTTCTAGTTCGGCAATTTCCTTGACCGATAGGCGATCACGGATGGTATACAGGAGCCATTTCTTTTGATTCGGTGTCAGCGTTTCGCAGTAGGTTAATAGAATTTCATCCTGAAATGGGTCATCCGAATAAGGATCTGCTGCCAGGTCCCAGAATTGCTCATCAGGGTAAACATTTCGTTCTTGGTCTTGGTGTAATTTTTTCAATTCCATCAGAAGATAGCCTTTGATATAGGTGTAAGCATAGTTGGTGAAGCTCCCTTTTTGGGGGGCGAAGCGTTGGCTTGCTTCCCAAAGGGCGATGAGACTGTGCTGATAGAATTCCTCATGGTGTTTGTAAAGATGGAGCGAGTGCATGATTTTATGGAGCATGGGCTGGTACTGATCGACTAACTGTTCAAAGCTTTCCAAGGGAAAGTCCTTTCACAAAGCGCGCTTTTCATGTATTCCCGGGTACCTCTACCATAGCGGGAATGCTCGATTGTATCGAACGGACAATATTCACTTTTGGAAGGGATTTTGGGCTAAGTGAGGTGATTTTTGCTAGCAAATTTGATTTTTGGAGGCGTTTTTTGGAGTTTCAGTCGATTTTGGGGTGAATTGCAGATGCTTACTACCTAACTATAGGGACTTACTACGTAATTTCGTACACTTAATTCATAATTATTAGAAATTACTACATAATTTCGTACCCTTATTACATAATTATTGGAATTTACTACATAATTCTGTACACTTATTACATAATTTACGAAACTTACGACATTTGCTGGATAATTATTGGAAATTAGATAAAAACGGAAAGCTCAGTCCAAACAAACCCTGCTTTAAGACAACCAGATTACAAAAAGATTAAAAAAATTTCACTTAGATACAAAATGTGACAAAGTTCACACTTTATATCTAGTAGAATAGTAGTAAAATTTAAGATTTGATACTATAATTTATATTTATGATGCAAAACCAAAAGCTACAAGTCGAAAGACGTCGATAGCTTGATTGTTAGGTATGCGGGGGGAATTTTAATGGAAAATGCTGTAAAAGAATCAGTGGAAGAAATTGGAGAACGGCGGGCAAAATCTTTTAAATGGTATACGAACTGGAAGTTTATCACAACGGGTATAATCATTATTATAGCGCTCATTTTTGGGGCAATCAGCTATTATCAGGCAAACCACTTTAATGCAAATATCAAGATTAATGGCGTAAATGTCAATGGACTGACTGCTGATGAGGCACTTAACAAATTAAATACATCTGTTTTAAAAAACGTCGTCTATGTCGGGAAACAACAAATTTTTGATGGACAAGATACGAAGATGGGTTTTACAGATAAGGATCTAGCGGGTGTTAAAAAATTATTAAGCAGCCAGCGAACGTATTTTCCTTCTTCAAAGGCCAAAGAATTTTCATTAATGCCTGGCCAACCCGATCAGTATCGCAGCCAAGAGATGAAGAAACAAGTCGAAGAAAAGCTATTATCAATGAATAAGAGTTTAACAGCGCCTAAAGATGCGAAAGCCAGTTTGGAACAAGGTAAAGTTGTCGTCTCAAAAAGTAATGATGGACAGCAGCTTGATTTCGCCAGTCTATTAAAGGACTACGAAAAGCAAGGATATACGAGTGAAATCCGTTTGAACCCTGTATACATCCAGCCAATAAACGAAGACAGTCCGATTGTAAAAAATGAACAGAAAAGGCTAGAAGAACTCCTACTGCAAACCGTTGATTATAAGGTACAGGATAAAGTTTTTTCGTTAAAAGGCAGCGAATTAATTAAAAATGCCTCTGTGACAAAAGACTTGAAGGTCACGATTGACCCAAGCGATATTAACGAGAAAATTGCTGAAATTAATAGTTCTCAATCCACATTAGATAAAGATTTCACATTTAAGACCCATTCAGGTGCAGTCGAAACCGTAAAAGGGAAAGGCTATGGCTGGGCTTTAGATGTGGATAAAGAAACAACACAGATTAAGAAAGCTTTTGAAAAAGGCGAGAAATCAATCGCTGCTACTAATATTATCGGACATGGCTGGAGTGGTGAAGGCTATGGTTATGAAACGACATCAAACAATGGCATCGGTGATACATATGCTGAAGTTTCGATTGCACAACAGCGGATTTGGATTTACAAAAATGGTAAATTAGTCGTCACATCGAATGTTGTGACCGGGAAACACAGCACCGGTCATGATACATCAAAAGGAGTGTGGTATATTCTTTATAAACGCACACCTTCGATACTAACGGGCAGAGAACTCGGAGGAAGTCCGGGTTATTCCGTAAAAGTTAATTACTGGGCTCCTTTTACGAATGATGGACAAGGATTTCACGATGCGGGCTTCCGGTCAAACTGGTCAAGCCAAGCCTATCTTAATGCAGGATCGCATGGTTGCGTCAACACACCGCCAGATGTTATGAAAACCGTATATAATAATCTCAGCACATACGAGCCAGTGGTCATATACTAAACAATCGATAAAATCAGGATATCGCAAATGATTTCCTGATTTTTTATTTGGAGTCTACTTTTTTGAACTTCATCAAGTAAAAGACAAAAAGCGAACTTCCATCCTGACTGCCCATTAAGAAATCCAAATCCAAATTATTTTTCAAAACTGAGGTACTATAGGGATAGGTTCAAAATTCATAAATAAGTGAGGCAGAAAAAAGATGGAGTTAAATAAAGAATGTATGTATTGCATGAAGGATGAAAGACGCGACAATCTTATGATTGAAATATGTGAGTTGGAGGTTTCAACAGTCTTTCTTTTTAAAGAACAGACGTATACTGGGAGATGTAATGTAGTTTATAAAGATCATGTTAAAGAACTATTTCAGCTCAGTCATGATGAATTAGCGGCCTTTATGAACGATGTAAAAAAGGTAGCTGCAGCGGTCGATCAGGCTTTCCAGCCAAACAAGATTAATTATGGAGCGTATGGTGATACATTACATCATCTACATATGCACATTGTGCCTAAGTATGAAGGAAGAGAAAATTGGGGGTCCACTTTCGAGATGAACCCAGGAAAAACATACTTAACAGAAGAAGAATATCATAACATGATCGAGACAATAAAAGGAGCTCTGTAACATCTATTGAAAGTTATTTGTAAAAGTGATTCAGGGTCGGTACCGAGTTAAATTTCCGTGCCGTAAGAGGGGAGAGGTGTGAGTGTAGCGCACTTCTCTTTTGTTTGCCTTAAAAAAATGTCTTAAGGTATAACAAAAAAGGATGGGATCACCCCGCTTTGTTTCTTACTAACTAATACTTATTCCCCACGTGAAAGTTATCCGAAACTACGAAATTATCGTTACCAATCAGCTTATTACATAATAACGGGCACTTATACATAATTATTGAGACTTACAAGGATGTCGGATTGAGGTCCTAATTGACTCCCTATAATAGTGGGCGATTATAACGGTTTTTAGTCCCACCAAAAATACCAAACCGAAGAATTGATAAGAGTTCCTGCTAGGGAATTTACTGTTCCAACCCCTTGCCAGACTATATCACCACAATATCCAAATTGTTCCCAAGCGAGTAATTCTGATTCTTCTTGTGTCTTAGGAGGGTTTTCAACAAATAATTCCCATACATCTGTGGACACTAAAGCGGGAGTAGCTCCATATTTTTCGTACCAGTATTTGAATACTGCAACTTGCTCCTCTGGCATAGGACAATCATTAAACCCGCCCATTGGAACCCAAGCAGCTACTTCCCAAGGTTTATCCGTTGGAATCTTTGCGATAATTATTTTCTTATTTATTACATCTTCAATGGTCAGAAAATGGTCCATCTGATCCTCTAAAGAAAACTCACCAGTGATATCATCGTCTTCCTCCATGGGCATGACCTCATCAAGCAGTCTCTTTAATAATTCTTTTACATCAATATCCTTCGCTTTGGCTATGATTGATTCTCGATCATCGTTCAAGTATTCTTTATCCGCATTGGTATCAACGATTTCTAACATCATCTCTGAAGGGATAATGATAAGTGGTGTATATCCTTCTCTTTTTCCCTCTATGAGAGATTGATGATACCTCGTCATAACTCCTTTAACATCGTCCTCTTCAATAATCGAACAGTCACAATCCAATTTAGTAATTATTTCATCAATATAATCAATCTTTTCTTTTTTTTTCTTGAATTTATCAAATATTCCCATGTTCCTCATCTCCTACAGGCTTTGTTATTGGATAAAGATGGTCATATTAATAAATTCAATAAAATATATTTATTTCCTCTTAGAAATTAATCAACTCAAAAAGGTGATACAGAAATTTGTATCATCTCTAATTATTGCTTCTTTAAAACCGCTCTATTTATGATAAGGTCCCCCCGTAACAAGGCTATCGCAAAATTTTTATCCAAGTTAATTTAGCTCCTTAAAATTGGAACGGTATATGAATAAATCAAATACTAGTATCATATGTTTTTTCCGTGTTGCTTAATAGATTTCCGAAGAATTATCCCGTGGTTAGCAAAAGGGGAAGCCGCAAGCAATATCGTTCCTGTCGAAGGAATCAATTTGAACAATGCAAACTTGTTTTTCCTCTCCGTATCATTCTTTTCTTCTCAAGTAATTGTTTCTCAGGTTACTAGATCTTAGGGGGGATTCACATTGAAAAAAACCTATTTACTTCTCATTGCAATTATCATTTTTCTGGGATTTTTCTTTATATCCTCCAATACCGATAAAGCGTACGCACATTCCGGAAGCTACGGCTTTGCTAAAATCGCGGCGGAAGGAGATACGGTAAAAATTACCCTCCTGATTGATTCATTATCCATCGCCGAATTCCCGGGTGTGGATGCCAATCATGACGAGATAATCGATCAAGATGAATTGAAAAATGCCTACGACGAGGTGCTTCGTCCCTACATTGAAAAAGGCTTGGCAGTAAAAAATAACGGCCGCGTTTTGTCAATGAGCCATGAACTTCAATCCGTCCCCCAACTGTCGATGATTCAAATCGATTTATTTTTTAAGGATTCTTCCAAAATCGGGACAGTGTCAATTCTTTATAATTTGTTTTTTGGCCGGTCCGAAAACAAACATACGAATGTTGCCACATTTAAAACGTTAGACGGAAAATCGTTCGAATATATATTTTCTAAAGATAAAATGGAGTGGACAGGAACGTTTGGTGAAGCCCCGGGATTTTTTGACACGGCTTTTCAGTTTATACGGCTTGGAATCGAACATATATTAACTGGGTACGACCATATGTTGTTTTTGCTGGCCCTTCTTTTGGTAAAAATGAAGTTTCGAAGTGTGGCGGCCATCGTCACCTCCTTTACTATTGCACACAGCATCACACTCATTCTAGCAGCTTTGGACATCGTGTCCCTGCCTTCCCAGATTGTAGAAGCGACGATCGCCCTCACCATCGTTTACGTAGCGCTGGACAATCTTTGGTCACGGGATTATCAGCATCGCTGGGCGTTAACGTTTGCCTTTGGATTGATACACGGATTTGGTTTTGCCGGAGTACTTCAGGAAATCGGTTTGCCTAAAAATCACGAACTCACTGCGCTGCTTACCTTCAACCTTGGAGTTGAATTGGGTCAATTGCTCATCTTGGTCTGCATCTACCCTCTGATTCGAAAAGTGGAAAATTTCCGCTGGTGGCCAAGAGCAGTACAAACCGGTTCCGTCCTGGTGGGACTTGCCGGATTGTATTGGTTTGTGACGCGTGTTTTTACCTGAAATTTTTCAACTTATAAATTAACTTAAAATTTATGGGAATGTTATCTAAATTTAACAATTCCTCCTTATCCTAAAGTAGTAATCCACTAAAGGATTGGGAGGGGAGAACTGAGTGAGGGCAACTTTGAATTGGGACGCAGTGAAAAAAGCAATTCCTGCTATTGTTCTTACGACCACAATATCTGCGGGTTTTGTTTTGGCCAACGGAAATTCTGAATCTCCAGGCATACCCAAAAACACCGAGAATGATAAGAACCGTTTCATTCAAGTACAATTACTCGGCCTTAACGATTTGCATGGACAATTGGACAGGACCCGTAAATTTAACGGAAGGTATTTGGGCAAAGTCGAATATCTAGCAGCCTATTTGAAGCAAAGGAAAGGGGAAAACAAAAACACTCTTTTGGTCCATGCAGGTGACATGGTTGGTGGAAGCGCACCCGTATCTTCGCTTTTGCAAGAGGAACCTACAATTGAAGTGTTGAACAAAATAGGCTTTAATTTGGGAACGTTAGGGAATCACGAATTCGATCGGGGTGTGAAAGAAATGATGCGCCTGATCCACGGTGGGACCAACCCGAAGGCCGGATACTTTGAAGGTGCTCAATTCCCTTATGTATGTGCCAACGTTATTGACGAAAAGACGGGTAAACTGATTCTCCCTCCCTATGAAATTAGAAGGTTTAATGGCATACCGATCGGATTTATTGGAGTTGTATTGAGCGATACCCCCAAGATTGCGAATGCGAGTGTATTAGTGGGAGTAAAGTTCACAGATGAAGTGAAAGCCATTAATAAAGCAGTGGCAGAACTCAAAAAACAAGGCGTTAAAGCTATCGTCGTTCTTGCACACAATGGTGGCAGTCAGTCCGCCCTGACAGGTGCCGCTACCGGAGAAGTCATTGATATCGCCAAAAAGGTAGACGATGAAGTAGACGTGATGTTTGGCGGTCATACTCACACGTATCTAAACGCCAAAGTGGACGGAAAGCTGCTTGTTGAAGCTTATTCTTACGGAACAGCTTTCTCCGACGTCGACTTGGAGCTTGATCCGGCAACTAAAGATATTGTGACCAAAAAAGCTGAGATTGTATACGTCTATCAGGACGCTATCAAACCGGACGAGGAAATTAAGCAAATGATGAAAAAGTACGAGGCCAAGGTCGATCCCATCGTAAGTAAAGTCGTTGGAACGACTGCAAATGACATTACCGGCATTAGGAACAAAAACGGTGAATCCGCTTTAGGAAATTTGATTGCCGATTCCCAACGAAAAGCCATGAAGTCTGACTTCGCTTTTATGAATCCTGCTGGAATCCGGGCTGATATCCAAGCTGGGGAGGTCAATTGGGGAGAGCTGTTCACCATTCTACCATTTAAAAATAATCTAGTTAAAGTGACTTTGACCGGCGACCAAATCCGCCAAGTCTTGAATCAGCAATGGCAGCCGAAGGGAATCGTGCGTATGCTGCAAATTTCCGGACTGAAATACACCTGGAGCGGAACTAAAGGTACGAAAAGAAAAGTCCTTGATATCTTCCGTGCTGACGGGACCCCTATTAACCCTGATTCCAAATATACAGTTACGGTTACCAGTTACCTGGCTAATGGCGGTGACGATTTCACCGTTTTCCTTGAAGGGACAGACAAAGTGGCCGGTCCGGTTGACATCGATGTCTTTGAAAATTATGTGAAGAAGCTGAAGCAGCCATTTACTTCTTTGATCGAAGGACGGGTCACGAAAATTAAATAACCCCGTGTTAGGAGACCTGTTCTACTTTTTCAACCGCTGGAAGCAGAAAATGAAATTTCCTGGAAGGGATATATGTTAAACGGCAAAAATATGATTCTATGACAATTGGACCGTTCAGATTTATATGGAACTGTGTTTTTTATTTGTAATCTCGACGGTTAAACTGGACTAATTTTTTTAGGGAATTTACAAAGTCTTTAGAAACTTTTTGAGAGTTCTTAATCCTTGCAAATTGTTTATTTGCTAAAAAGTATTTCCAATCCCGGTAATCCATTTTTCCATTTCAAAATTTTACCATATAAAAATTTTTTATTTGTAACTATAACTTTATTGCATTTTATTTATTTCCATTATTGCATTATCATTGGTTTGAGGAAATGAATAATTACTTCTTTAAATCCTAGAGTGCGGATTTCATCATGCTAAATCATCCTTGAGGTTAAACATAGCTTATGTATATTTAGCCAAATTTTAGACGTCTGCTGGTAGGACAGAAATGATTTATAAAAATAGGAGGAATTTTTATGTGGATTATCACTCGTTATTTAGATTCAAATATTTCCATGTTTGAATTTGAAACAGAAGAAGCAGCAAGAGAGGCTCTCAAATACATGAAGGGCTGTAAAATTCTTTCTGAAGTTGTATACTACAATGATCCTTGTTTCCAGCAGGAAGCAGCTTAAGATATTTGCGTACTAATGAAGAATAGAAGGTTGAAAATGAGGCTAACTCTCCAGTGCCTAACTGAACAGTCAACCCTCATTCACAATCTAGAATATTAACGAAACACACTTAATAAAGGGAAAGTCGTTAGTTGTCTATTGATCTTCTAACGACTTACCCTTTTTTAATAAACAATTACTTTCATTTGTATCAAAAAGTAACTCGTAAATTGACTCAAAATTGGTGACAGACAGGTAGTACTGATTTTTCCTTCGAATTACTCAATATTAAAAAATACCTTTTCTACATTCCTTTATGATAAGAGCTTTAAAGACCTCATTTATTTATGGTAAAGTCATCCTCAGTTTTCAACCTTTCTAATTTAACTTCACTTATAATATGGCTCTCTTTTAAAAAAAATGTTCAGAAATACCTCATTTACTTATAATACGGTTCACATGTCTGATGTTAACTCACATGGGTTGTAATCGACTCACTTTTGTTATCGTTTTCATTAGAAAACGCATGTCTAACAGGTATGATAGCTAGGGCCGCTGCTGCGATTAAACCAGGGATGGCAAAGGCAATGAAATTTAAGTGAATCGGTAACGAAACAGATAACAGGAATCCGCCTAAAAGTGGTCCGAGCATTCCACCAAGTCTTCCGATGCCAGATGCCATTCCTAATGCTGTCGATCTAATATTTGGAGGATAGTATTGTGACACATAGGCCTGGACTATATTTTGGGCACCGATGGTTGCAGCACCTGCAATGGCTACTAAGAGATAGATCAAAAATGAACTTCCGCCAAATCCGAGCAATGTCAACGCTACTGCCCCTGACGCATACATCGGAATGAGCATTTTTTTGGAGCCGTATTTATCACAAAGTCGTCCAATGATAAGCGTTCCGATAATGGCACCGCCTTGAAGGGTAATGAGGAAGGTTAAGCTGGAATTAAGTCCATATCCTGCTTCAATCATCAACTTTGGAAGCCAAGTATTTAAACCGTAAACCATCAATAAACAACTGAAAAAGGCGATCCAAAACATAACTGTACTTAATGCTCTTTTTTCTTTAAATAATCCAATAATAGGAACTTTTGTTTCTTGTAATTTTATTTCTATGATTTCATCATGTTTATTAAATTTTGATCCGGGGCTTACCTTAGTAAGTGCAGAGATCAATTTTTCCTTTTTGCCTGTCCGTATCAGGTAGCTTGCTGTTTCAGGTAGTTGCTTATACATAAAAGGCACCAGTAATAGAGGCAGACCTGCAAACCAAAAGATCGATTCCCAGCCGAACTTTGGCATTAAAAAGATTCCTAATAACGGAGCAAGGATTCCCCCAATCGAATAGCCGCATAATACGATGGAAACGATCATACTTCTCATGGTTTTAGGGGCATAATCTGTCAATAATGCGATGACATTTGGCATGATTCCTCCCAGTCCTAATCCTGCTAAAAAGCGAAAGGTTGAGAAAACAGTGGGTGTTTCTGCAAAGCCGCATAAGAAGGTAAAGAAACTAAACAACACTAAGGTAATTGCAATTACGTTTTTTCTTCCAATCCGGTCTGCGAGTGTTCCGAATAGGATGGCACCGAACATCATCCCAAATAATCCATAGGTTCCGATGGCTCCTGCTTCAACAGGGGAAAGGTTCCATTTCTCTATTAAAGTTGGGACGACGGTTCCATAGACGACTAGATCATACCCGTCGAACGATATGATGAAGAAGCTCCATAGTAGTAAGCCTAGATGAAAACGGTTAAATTTACTGTTAGCAATAATCTCTGTCGAATTAATTGTTGCCAAATTTTCTCCCCCTTTTTTCATTTCAAACTAATGAGAGCGCTTACGGTAATACAATTAAGCTCGTAAGCAACATATTCATTATAGATATAGTGAATACTGTTATCTAATTAGAGATTATAAAGGGCAATTTCTTTATTTTCAATATAAAAATTATAATATTTAAAGTTTTTTGTAAATTTGACATTTTTAAAATGGTTAAATACACACAAAAAAAGCGGGGATTATCCCGCTTTGAGTTTTTTGACTTCTTCCTATTTATTCTTCTTCCTCATTTGATAAAAATCCGAAACTACGGGATATTTCTTTGCTGGTTTGGATGAAAAATTGACTTAGTTCTTCTTCTTCATTACTTGGGATTAACTCGGAAAAACCTACGATCGTTACAGCTCCAAGGAATTTCTTTTTAAAATTAAAGACTGGGAACGAAACGGAGGACACGGATGATACCAGCGGCTCCCTTGCAAAAGCAATTTCTTTCTCCTGAATCAATCTGCGTTCTACTTCCAGTTGGCTAACCTTTTCTGGAGGACTTTGTTGCAATTCCCTCGCTTTCCACTCACGAATCGTTTGCTCATCCATGAAGGCCATAAATACTTTCCCGGCTGAGGAATAAATGGGAAGTATGGTCCCGATCTGAGCTCCAATATTATATCCTCGATTGGTGTTAATATCTTTAACGATCATTGGACCATTATGGGTCCAACTGGAATAAAGGACAGTGCTTGCACTCTTTTCGTTCAGCTCTTGTAAGTAAGGGGTGATCCGATCGATAACGTTTTCGTGATCGACTGCTGCCATTCCGTATTCAATTAACTTACTTCCCAGTACATAGGATCCGGTAGCTTTATCACGATAAAGGATTCCTAATTGTGTAAAGGTATTTAAGTATTTATAAAGATTACTTTTTGTAATCTGTGTTAGATCCTGAATATCGGTAAATTTTAATGGCCTTCCTTGTTGGGCCATTATATCTAGGATACCCATTCCGATTTGTAATGATTGAATGGTCGTTCCTTTTTTGGTGACTTCCATTGTGACCCCTCCTTTAAACCCTCGTTATTATTTCCTATATTAGCATAGCCGTGAATCATATCCCACAGTTATTCATGACCAATGATACGTAGTAAAGAAATACATAATTAGGGGAACTTACTACATAATTTTTGGGACTTTAGACTAAAAAAAGAGGTGGAGGTTTTCACATATTTATAAAGTCGATTTATTTAGGAGTATTTTTACATTTCTTTAATCTTATTTACTTAATCCTTACAAAATTTCCATTAATGCTTAAAGATTGCTAGTTAAACTATAAATAGATAGAAAAGGCATTAATGAGGAGGAATATTTACATTATGGAAAATCAAGTATCTAAAGATGGCATGAATCGACGAGATTTCTTAAAAGCGGGAGGAATGAGCACACTTGCAATTACGCTTGGATCAACCGGAGTGTTAACACTCGGTTCAAAAGCATTTGCGGATACTACCAATAATCCAACCAGCGGTTTTGGTGGGTATGGTCCTTTGGTTCAGGATCCGAATGGAATTCTAGATCTTCCAAAAGGATTCCATTATAAGATTATTTCCGAAGAGGGCGGTCAGCTGACAAACGGCGGAAAAATCCCTGGAGCCTTTGATGGAATGGCAGCTTTTGAAGGACCTAACAATACAACCATTCTTGTTCGTAATCATGAATTGAGTCCAGGTGCAGCAAATCCGGTGATTGGGACCAAGCCTTATGATGCCGCAGCTGCAGGGGGGACAACTGCACTAGTTATTAGCCCCAATCGAAACGTCATCAAAGAATATGTCACCTCTTCAGGTACTATTCGAAATTGTGCAGGAGGAGCGACACCTTGGGGTACGTGGCTGACTTGTGAAGAAACACGTTCGGCGACGCACGGCTATGTATTCGAAGTGGACCCGCAGCAGCCTGAGAATGAAATGTCCAGAACTCCAATTAAGGAAATGGGACGCTTTTCTCATGAAGCCTGTGCGATTGATCCGGCGACAGGATATGTTTACTTGACTGAGGATGCATCTCCAAGTTATTTCTATCGTTTTATCCCAAATGATACCACCCAACAGCCGGGTGCCTTGCAAAAAGGCGGCAAGCTTTATGCGGCAGCGATTGAAGAGGTAGCTGGCCCATCAGCAAGCACATTTAAAACAGGACAAACCTTTAAGATTGTCTGGAAGGAACTAGATCCTCATTTATGCCGTGAGGATGCCAAGGCACAAGGCTGTATTGAATTCAAAAAATTAGAGGGAGCGTTCTTCCAAGCGGGTGTGTTTTGGTTCGATGACAGCTCTGCAGGCGAAAAAAATCTTGGACGCATTTACCGCTATATTCCAGGCACCAATACCTTGGAGCTTTTCTATGAGGCAACAGATGCAAAAGACATGGAATCTCCGGATAACATTGCTATGACTCCATGGGGCGACCTTTGGTTTGTGGAAGATGGAGCAGGTGACGATCGACTTATGGGAATTACACCTGAAGGCAAAATCTATCCTTTTGCTCACAATCGTCTCAATGGATCTGAAATGACAGGGCCTACCTTCTCGCCTAACGGAAACACGCTTTTTGTTAATATTCAAAGCCCAGGCAGAACCTTTGCCATCTGGGGTCCATTTGCCCGCAGTAACTCTGCTCGTGCAAGGGAAATGTCTTACGCTATTCCTTCGAAAAATTTTGCACCACAGGTTTCTAACAAGGTTGCCCAGTTTGCCGAGAGTCAAGGAATGTCGATTCTAGAAGCCGCAGCATTTGAGCGCCACGGCCTGAAGATTTAACCTTTATATGAATCTATACAAAGATGTAAACCGGCCCCGTTGGTTTACATCTTTTCTTTTTGACTTATGTTGGTTGGTTCGTTGATGGTCTATTTCATAAAAAAAAGTCTTAGCACATGGACTAAGACTTCTTTTTCATTTACGCAGCTAGATTCATTTGTAGTTTTCGCCGATACACGACCTTGGATAATAGAACGCTGCATTCATATAGGAAAATCAGGGGGATGATTACCAATATGTCTGATAGAAAATCCGGCGGGGTGATGAAGATTGCGATTAAAATTAGTACAAAATAGGCGTATTTCCGAATCTTTTGCAATCTATATGGGTTCAGCACTCCGACACTTGTTAGGAACATGATAATCACTGGAAGTTCAAATAAAAATCCAAATGGAAGCGTCATATGAATTAAAAACATAAAGTACTTTTCTGTTGTAAAAAAGGTCATAAACATGTCCTCTGACATGGAGAGGAGGAATTGAAATACCGTTGGAAAAATGACAAAATAACCGAAGCAAATTCCGATAATAAATAGAAGGAAAAGTGCTGGAATATATGCCAGCGTTGCCTTACGTTCCGTTTCTTTCAATGCAGGACGGACAAACAGCCAAGTTTGATAGGCGGCCATTGGGATGGTTCCTGCAATGGCCACGACACTTGATAGGATCATATAGACCCATAAAATGTCGCTCGGTCCTAATATGGCCAGCTTCACTTCTAAGTCCTTCACTAGCCAGTGATAAATGTCCTGTACATAGATAAAGGATACAATGAAGAACAGGATAAAAGTTCCTAGTACAAAAATGAGACGTTTACGTAATTCTTCAAAATGACCAATCAGGGCCATATCGTGGTTTTTCATCTGGTCCTCCTTATGAAAAAGAAGATGCAAGCCTCCTTACATCTTCCTAAAAAATGATTTGGATTAAATGGCTTTTTCCTCCTTTTTGAGCTGTGCTTTTGCCGGCTCTTCATCGGAAACTAAATCTCTTGTTGATTTTTTGAATTCCTTTAATGTGGAGCCAACCGCGCGGCCTAATTCCGGTAATTTTGAAGGGCCGAAAATGATTAAGGCGATTACAAGAATAAGAATCAAACCAGGAATCCCAATATTTTGTAGCATTTAAAATTTCCTCCTCTTATTTGGCTGTATACGCAAGAATAAAGTACGTAGTGGACTTTCATCTCCACCTATGATTATAGGTTACTACCATCACTATGTTAATTAAGTGAGTGTAAAGAATTGTAAATAAACTATTAATTGTTTTAATTGCCTGTAAATATGTTCGGAGGCTGACAAAAGGGCTAGCTTTGGTCCTATAATATAGTTTTGGCAATCATGTGTATCGGTGGGTAAGGTGAGCCGTTAGTCTGTTACTGTGAACCCTATCATAAGTAAATGAGGTTTTGGTTTACTGTAAAGATAACATGCTAAAAACTTGCCTATTTTTGATTTAATATAAGTCTTTTAAAAGTTTTAGTTGAACCTTTTCTTTAACGTGCAAAATTGATCTCAAGCTGAATGTTGAGGTCATATGCTATCCTCAAGATTTTAAAAATCCACTTAATATAAAAAAGATAAATCAAGAACTGTCTGATGAATTAACCAAACAAGCGAAGGAAATCACCAATACATTACTACAGGCCAATTGTGATGCGTTGGGAATTGGCCGGCAAATTTCAGCTTTCACCCTCAATTATGGAATAAAATCCATTGGGACGAAGAATATAAAAATGTTCAATTTGAACCGAAAGTAAAGGTAAATATCATAAAAACGGGGAATGTTTTTTAGACTTTAACACTTGTGGGCAATCGAATAATTTAATAAAGTTAATGTACAAAAAACTGCAACCCCTTGGTACAAAAAGGGATTGCAGTTTTTTGTACATAAATTGAGATCCTTAATAGATTTAATCCAGGATGATAAGATCGGTAGTTAATTTGTTCCATTCTTTAAGTTGCAAAACAGTTACATGATGATCCATGGATATATCTCATATCTGAGGAAGAGTGAGTTTTTAGTAAAAAAATTGCCTCTTTAACAGTTATGGTGAACCGTACCAAAAGTTATGAGGTTTTTGAACTCTTAAAAAATAATTAGAGTCCAGGTGTTTGTGTGATTAAATAGAGTTCCTGTTATTTATATTTCTTTAAATAGCACGATTCAATCTCCTTCATTCCCTGGCATTCTATTTCATAAAAGAATTGTTTCTAGATTCATTAAAAAGCTGTATTATACAAAGGTATGAATCATATTTGTATGTTACAGCACTATTTTTGGTCATTAAGTTATTAACACACTATTTAGGTATAATGGATAAACAAGACATGGTGTAAGCACTAGTAAGAAAATTATGGCAATTTCGCCAAGGAAAGGATAAGGAATCATTATATGTCAAAACGTAATAATCCCATCGTAAAACCACTTATTTTGTCAATCCTTTCTTTCCTTATTATTCTAGTTGTTGTTATTTATGCTTTTGATAAAGACAGGGGTGTGAAACAGTCAACAAATGTAAACTCTAAACCACCCCAAACCTCAACCGATGGTCCAACAGAATCAGTTGAAGACAAAAATGAGCAACTACATGCCTATAGTAGGGAAATCTTTTCACTTTCAAAAGAAGGAAAGGTGGTCAACATCCCTTTCATTTCAGGTAAGACAAAGATTAAGGCAGTACATAATGAATGGGGAAAACCGAACCAAACAACGGAAACGGCAAGTGGAAGATACGAAGAATATGAGGATCGAAATGTCGTCATAGGCTATCTGGGTGAAGTTGTCTCGGATATCAGGTCATATGATCCTGAATTACAAAAAATCCCGCAAAGTGAAATCAAACTGACGTGCGGAAAACCAGATGAGATTAGGTCCTACAAAGATGATACTCATGACCAAATTATTCTTGTATTTCAGGTTACCCCTTTAACAGAGTTAAAGTGGATCTTACCAAAACCAACCGATCAGGAGCCGAATCCAAAAGTGGACCATATTTCAGTCTATACACAAGTAAAAAATCAAGCGAGTCAACCCAACCAACAAAAGAGCATATCGGACATGATATCAGGTATGAGTTTAGATGAGAAAATTGGGCAAATGATCATCGCAGGTATTTCCGGCACAACCATGGATACAAATACAAAAAAATTACTAACGAAATACAAGGTTGGCGGTATAATTTTTTACCAGAACAATTTAGTAAACCCAACGCAAGCAGTTCAGTTTGTGAATCAAATGAAATCTGAAAGTGATCCGAATTTGCCGCTTCTATTAGGAGTGGATCAAGAAGGCGGCCGTGTAACCAGGCTTCCCGGCGGTTTGGTTAATTTTCCAACAAATAAAGAAATTGGTTCCATTAATAATTCTCAGTTTTCCTATAATGTCGGGACGATTATAGGGAAGGAGTTAAAAGGATTTGGTTTCAATCTTGATTTTGCTCCTGTTCTTGACATCAACAGTAATCCCAAAAACCCGGTTATCGGGGATCGATCATTCGGGAATAATCCGGAAGTTGTTAGTAAGCTTGGTATTCAAACCTTTAAAGGTATACAGTCGCAAAAAATTATCCCAACCATTAAGCATTTTCCGGGTCATGGAGATACGTCTGTTGATTCCCATCTGGAGCTGCCAATTGTCAATAAAAGCCTTGCACAACTAAAAGAATTCGAATTAATCCCGTTTGAGCAGGCAATCAATAGCGGGGCTGATGTGGTGATGGTTGCCCATATCTTACTGCCCAAACTGGATGCTGCTTTTCCATCTTCCATGTCCAAAAATATCATAACAGGGATCTTGAGAGAACAGCTGGACTATAGCGGTGTTGTCATAACGGATGACATGACCATGGAGGCGATTATTGACCATTATTCGATTGGCAAGGCTTCCGTTGAATCAGTCAAGGCTGGCAGCGATATTATTTTAGTGGGACATGATTATAACAAAATAGTGGAAACCATTTCTTCTTTAAAGACCGCTGTCCAAAAAGGGGAAATTTCTGAACAAAGAATCAATGTTAGTGTCACTAGAATTTTGAAGTTAAAAAAGAAATATGGAATAAATAATGCGAAAGTGAAAAATGTGAATATAGAGGAACTAAACCAATCGATAAATAAACTCTTGGATGAGTATTCAAAATAATTGTTAGTATATTTCAACCAGGTAACTAAAACATTCCTTATTAGAGCATGGACCAGTTTATCTGGTCCTTTTAGCTATAACCGCTTTATATCGTGCCAATGACCACAGGAAAAAGGAGTCAGTGGTAACGATTAATGAATCAACCCACAAATCAGTTAGTTTTTTTATAAAAGCAAAAAATGGCTCTAATAAAGGGCATGGCGAAATTTTCCTCCCTTGTCAGTGCATTTCGTTTGCCGAAAGCTCGCAATTAATATATTATAAATTCGAGATACTTACATTAAATGTATTACAAAAGGAGAGTTTGAATAGATGAATATATTAGTAGTGAAAGCAAACAACCGTCCAGCTTCTGAAGCTGTTTCTAGTAAAATGTATGAAACTTTCATGGAGAACTTAGAGGGCGTAAATGTAACAACTTACGATGTTTTTGCAGAAGATATGCCTTACTTTGGTCAAGATTTATTCAACGCGTTCGGTAAATTACAATCAGGCGAAGAGATGACAGATGTCGAACAACGTATTTTAGCTGCTAAACAAAAAGCAATGGATGCCTTAACTGCCGCAGACGTAGTGGTATTTGCCTTCCCGCTTTGGAATTTAACGATCCCTGCTAAATTACAAACGTTTATCGACTATGTATACGCAGCTGGTTTCGCATTTAAATACAGTGAAACTGGACAATTAATTAGCTTAATGACTGACAAAAAAGCCGTTATCCTAAGTGCTCGCGGAGGCATTTACTCAACGCCTGAAGCTGCACCAATGGAAATGGCTGCAACTTATGTGAAAAATGTTTTTGGAGGAGTATTTGGTATGGAGATCGTTGATGAAGTGGTTATCGAAGGTCATAATGCGATGCCAGATCAAGCTGAAACGATTATTGCTGAAGGTTTAGCAAAAGTGGCAGAGGTAGCTAAGAGTTTTTCCGCTGTGACTGCCTAAGTCTGAGAAATAGATTAGATTATTGTAGCAAAATGCCCTGGCGAGTATACCACTCCCAGGGCATTTTACATAACTCAGATCCAGAAGTTACAGAACCAAGGTAATTCTCTACGTAAAAAAGAGGTAAAACAACTTTATCCTGATTTAATGCGAAGTGCTTTGTATTACTACCCAAGTTGGCAACATGCCATAGAAGAAAATAAAGTAGGTTAGAATATCTAATTCCATCAAGACAATAGATTAACATGAACGAACACGCTGTAAAGGCGTGTTATTTTTTTGATTCCATGTGTACATAAAATTAAAAAGCTCTTTCCATTTTATCGGAAAGAGCCTTTTTGCAGTTAAGGTGCAAAAAAATAAGGATAGTGCCAAGAAATTTGGCAAATTGTTTTCAAAAAAAGTTAGTAAAGATGCCTTAAAGCTGCATGGGATAAACCGGCAATTTAATGAAGCGTCATTACTAGAATTAGTCGGCTTTTACAATCTTTATCGAGATGAATTCGATAAATGGGACTTACTATACGCTAATGAAGCTAATCAATATGTATTTTTGGCAGGTTGGTTTTTTGATGGATACTGTTGATGTAAGTAATATTGAACTAGTAAAAATTAAGGAATTTGCTGCTCCATTTTCTAACATTAGAGGTAGGCAATACAATAATGGAGGATTAGTTATGCAAAAATTTATTAAAAATCCAGGATTAACGGATAGAATTCGAGAGTTTATTATTAGTGATTAAAACAAGCCAAAGAAGAGGGAATTACTTCAATTAAAATCATGTCTCCATTTTGCTCCGTAACACACTTTTAGAGAAGAAAGAAGCCAAGGAGTTCAAAATGATTGATTGGTTGTATGGCTGTAAAAAACTTTCAGCTAAAATTTGATTGGTTGTATAGGAGGGGCACCATCCTTGTTGGGGATATTGTTGTGCCCGTCATAGAGGAAAGAATTCGGATAGGGTAATTATTGGGAATTACTACATAATTAGGGGAACTTACTACATAATTTTTGGGACATACGAAAAGATTGCGGTCACTTACTACATATTCTACGAAACGTATGACATTCGCTGGGTATCAACTGGAAATTATTTTGGGAATCTAATGGTCTAGGGGGGGTTCGGATTAATTGAGGTGAACCGTATCATAAGTATATGAGGTTTTTTTAAGGAGCCGGAAAAGGCTTCTTTTTATAAGTGTTTTTTCATATAAAAATTGTCCCTTTAATATAGTACTTAATATATACTTGTCGATTTTTTGGTAGTCCTTGAATGTTGCAGTATGAAGGAGATGAGGAGATTGCCAGAGAGCTCCGATAAGAAATCTGATCTTAATGTCATCTATATCGTTCTGGATGACGTGGGTTATTCAGCATTAGGCTGTTATGGTTCAGAGATTGAAACACCTAATATTAATTCATTAGCAGAGAACGGTCTTAGGTACAATAACTTTAATGTAACCCCTTTGTGTTCACCTACCCGTGCTTGTCTACTAACAGGCCGTAACTGCCACTCGGTGGGGGTGGGAATCATAGCGGATATAGATTGGGGGCCTCAATATCCCAATAAACGAGGAAGAATTTCAAACTCGGCTGCCACCCTGGCTGAAATTTTAAAGTGGAATGGGATGGCTACTTATATGGTTGGAAAGTGGCATCTGGTTCCAGGTCATGAAGCTGCATCGAGCGGGCCATTTGAAAACTGGCCGCTCTCAAAAGGCTTTGAGCGGTATTATGGCTTTTTAATAGCGAGGACGGATCAATATGCGCCAGATTTAGTTTTTGATAATCATCGTGTAGGCAAACCTGATAAATCTAATTACCATTTATCAGAGGACCTGGTTGATAAGTCGCTCGAATTTTTGACGGATCATCTCTCTGTTACACCTGACCGTCCCTTCTTTCTTTACTTAGCCTTCGGGGCCACACATGAGCCCCATCAGGTACCAAAGGAATTTATCGAAAAATATGAAGGGGTATACGATAAAGGTTGGGATCAAATCAGGGAAGAGAGATTCAACGTGCAAAAGCAAATGGGAATCATCCCACCGTTCACCGAACTCGTGGAACGTAATCCAGGAATTAAGCCATGGGACGAACTGACAAAGAAAGAAAAATTATTGTTTACCAAATTCCAACAGACGTATGCTGGATTTCTTACTCACACAGACAAGCAAATAGGGAGATTACTCGATTTCTTAAACTCAAAAAACAAGATGGGTGATACCATTATTGTGTTACTTTCTGATAATGGAGGAAGCCAGGAAGGAGGCTGGAACGGTTCTATTAACGATTCTGCCTATTTCAATGGGATTGAGGAAAGTGTAGAACAGATGTTTACTCATGTAAAAGAAATAGGAGGTCCGTTCACAAGCCCCAATTATCCTAAAGGTTGGGCGCAGGTTAGTAATACACCTTTTAAATATTATAAGCAGAATACGTTTTATGGAGGGACTCATGTTCCCCTGATCATCCAATGCCCTCAAAGTATTCTAGATCCTGGTTCCATTCGTTCACAATTTTATCATGCGATTGATATTACTCCTACTATACTAGAACTCCTAAACATTGAAGCACCTAAATTATACAAAGGTGTTCCACAAATGCCGCTTCATGGTGTGAGTATGTTGGATACATTTACAGAACCGCTTGCCCCATCAAAGAGAAAAACTCAGTACTTTGAAATGCTCGGACACCGTGCTATTTGGCAGGATGGATGGGTGGCTGTTACCTATCATAAAAGAGGTGTCCCTTTCCAGGAGGATCAATGGGAGTTATACCATGTAAACCAGGATTTTTCCCAAAAGTATAATTTAGCAAATAAGTATCCAGATAAATTAAAGGAGCTTCAAGCAATTTGGTGGGAAGAAGCGAAGAAGTACGGTGTTCTTCCTTTAAATGACAATCTGTTTATAAAAGGTTATTACGGCTTGCAGGAGGGAAGAACAACGTTCACATTCTATCCTGGAATGGCTCATTTGCCATCAACTGCTGCTCCACAACTAACCCTTTCTTCTTATTCCATCACCATTCCCATCTTTCGTTCCACTCCTTCAGATGAAGGAGTGTTACTTGCTCATGGAAATCATTCAAGCGGCTATACATTATATATAAAAGATAACTACCTATTCTATGAATATAATTATGTTGGCTCCGTCTATAAGATTCAATCGTCCGTACAAGTACCTACTGGGTCTTCGACTGTAAGATTTGATTTTAAACGAGGTCAAGAAACGAGTGGAACGGGTAAGCTTTCTATCAATGGACTGCAAGTTGGCACACGTTACATGCCTCGTACATTACCATTTCTTATTTCTATTGAGGGAATGGATATAGGCCGGGATCGATTAACTTCTGTGAGCGCTAACTACCCAGTTCCGGAATTTCCGTTTACCGGGCAAATACAGAAAGCGGTTATTGAACTGTATAATGACCCGATGTTTTTTAAAAAGAAAAAAAGAGATCCAATCTCCATTAATATAAATGGTTCAATTTCTTATCTTTAGAGAAAGGAGGTAGACAATTGGGGAGTTTTCACATTCTTGCTAAGCCAACAGGTCCAATCTGTAACCTTGATTGCAAATACTGTTTTTACACAGAAAAGGAAGTGTATTATCCGAAAAATCATTCATTCCGAATGCCTGATGATGTTCTAGAGTCGTATATTAAACAATATATTGACTCACAGGATACACGGGAAATTATCTTTGCCTGGCAAGGAGGGGAGCCAACATTAATTGGCTTAGATTTCTTTCTAAAAGCCGTTGCGCTGCAAAAAAAGTATGCTAACGGGAAGCGAATCACTAATACGATTCAAACAAATGGAACATTATTAAATGATCGCTGGTGTGAATTCTTTTCGACCGAACGTTTTCTGGTAGGTATAAGCTTGGATGGACCCGAGCCTATTCATGATAAGTACCGGATTGACCGTGGGGGAAAACCTACGTTTGAATTGGTCATGAAGGGCATATCTCTGTTAAAGAAACATCACGTCGAGTTTAACGTCCTAGCCTGCGTCACGAGACATTCCGCTTATAAAGCTCTGGAAGTATATCATTTTTTTAAGCAGCAAGAAATTAAATATATACAGTTTATCCCTATTGTAGAAAGGGAAGTGAATGAAGGAGCGGCAGAGCTGTCTCTAAGCCATGCGACTCCGCCTTCTTTTTTAGTAGAAGAAGCACAACAAACAGTCACTCCTTGGACGGTAGAACCTGAAATGTATGGAGACTTCCTCATTCAAATATTTAATGAGTGGGTTCTGAAGGACGCAGGTTCCGTTTTTGTCATGAATTTTGAATGGGCGTTAGCTTCTTGGATCGGGATTCCGTCACCAATTTGTATTTTTGCAGAAGAGTGTGGCCGAGCAGTAGCGATGGAACACAATGGGGAACTGTTTTCCTGTGATCATTACGTGTATCCTGAATATCGATTAGGAAATATTACTGACGGCTTATTAAATAGTATAAATCATCCAGCGCAGCTTGCCTTTGGCCGAAAGAAAAGGGACACACTTCCCTCCGTGTGTAGAAGCTGCCAAGTTCGATTTGCTTGTCAGGGGGAATGTCCTAAACATAGATTTCTCATTTCAGATCAAAATGAACCAGGATTAAATTATTTATGCGCATCCTATAAAAAATATTTTACACATATTACTCCGTACATGAAAATAATGAAGCAACTGCTACAAGATCGATTGCCTGCTTCCTATATTAAAGAAATACTTATGAACCAAGGTGGTTTATAAAAATCTAAAAAAGGGTTTTTATACCTCATTTTGATTAGTCAGGGTGAACCTTATCATAAGTAAGCACAGATTTACTTTTAGTGAAAGTTTTAAAGAACTATTCACTGTTCTTGACACTTCTTTCAACTGGTGAATAGCTTTCATTAAAGGCTGTTTTTTAATGAAGTAAATCTTTTTGTTTTTGGTAACCAAATGGAAATATTTGATTTTATGTAAATAAGTCGAAAATATATAAGGTGAACAAAGCTTTGTATAATTTCGACTTGATGCTAAAATACCAGTTTATCATTCACATCTGTACTTGAACTTAGGCTCTGTCTGAATATAAAAAGCATTTCTTACTTGTGCACTCCAATTTTCAAAGGCTGATCTCCATTCAGCAGTGCTAAAGAATTGATCAACAGTTTGAGTTTCAGAATGCCAAACTATAAAGAGGTTAAGTGGGGCAATTCCGCCTGCCCAAATTCCATTATTTGCGTCAGTATCTTCTTCCCTTACTAATAATAAGGGTAGACCAAATTGAAAAGCCATAGAAGGTTCTACTTGTGAATAAACTGATCCTACCCAGACTGGAGTGGACGGTGGAAGGGGTCCTGCATTGACGTCAACTGTTTCAATTTTAAAACGACGAAGGTTTACAGCCAACATTCCATAGCTTGATGAAACTAACCGACGAATATCAGTTAAAATGGATTCGGGATAACTTTCGCTTAAAGGTAATGTACGCGGAAAAAGCAAAGCATTCTCAATCTCTAAAATTAGACGGTTTAGAAACCGTTGTTGGTTGTCATTTAAATGAGTTGTCGTACTTAAAAATATGGGAATACGATAAGCACGGTCAATACATTCTTGGTGTGCCGATTCTATTTTTGCTATATCTTTACGTAAAGAGCTTTGCTCATTATTACTCACTTTCTCTTCATCCTTGCGTGAAGAGCTATCCTTTTTTTTGCTCACTTTCTCACCTCCTTTTTTATTACTATATGGAAAAGGAATAAGTGAGCTTGGACTTAACACCTAGATTCCATAATATAGGGGCTTAATAGAAAGAATATAAATATTTTTTTCATTTGAATAATTTTACTGAAGCAGGAAATAAGTAATTATCATTAGCTATCCAAAATAAGCTTTTTGAATGAAGGCAATGTTGAGGAAAAAATATAACCCACAACAAGATTGTGGGAAAATGCTATATAGATATGAATACTTTGTGTTCAAAATTAACCATGTTATTATGTTTTGTTCGGTGAAACTTATCATAAGTAAATGAGGTTTTTTATCGTATTGAGGGTGGCTTATGGCCTGGCTGGGTTGGATAGAAGGGTTCACCATAGCGTTGCAGGGCGTTGACAGTTTGGATAATAGTAGATTTTATTAACGAATTTCGACCCAACATGTTCAAAATTCTGTGTAAGCCCTGCCTCTGGATACCGTCATTTTCCGGAACAACCCGACCTTCATTTTCTATTTTGCATCTACATATACCGGGCTTTTTTGAAAGCAGATGGGTAAAGTGAACAAAAGAAAGAGGCTTACTCCTTGTTTTTAGGAGAGTTAGCCTCTTTTTATTTGATAATAAATCCACTTTAGGACGTTACTTGAAGGAAAAATTTAAATTACACTCATCATTAATTTTACATCGATATTCTCTTTTGTTGCTTTAGAGTAAGGACAAACACCATGAGCTTTCTTTACTAATTCCTCAGCCTCTGCGAATGATACCCCTTTTATTGACACGTTTATGACCGCAGCTAATTTGAATTCGCCATCATGATCTTTTCCAAGTGAAACTTCCGCAGTAACTTTAGAGTCAATTCGTTTTCTCTCTTGTCTTGCGACCAAATTTAACGCACTATCGAAGCAAGCTGCATAGCCAGCAGCGAATAATTGTTCAGGATTTGTTGCATTTTCTTTTCCTTGACCGCCTAGTGATTTCGGCATTGATAGTGCTAAATTTAAGGTTCCATCACTACTTGTTACTTTCCCAGCTCTACCACCCTCTGCTGTAGCACTTGCAGTGTACAATGTTTCCATAAAAAATCACTCCAAAATATAGTTTTATAAAATTAAGTTGCGCACAATTTAATTTATAAAACTATATTAGCAATAAAATAATCTGCAGTCAACAATTAAATTGTGTAAAATTAATTTGTGGTTTAAATAACTGTTTGATGTATTATAATGGTACTGATGATAGAAGAAAGGACAAAAAAATGGACAACAATAAATTAAAGCTAGAGAACCAAATTTGTTTTAAGATTTATTCAGCAGAACGTGAAATCACTAAATTATACAGAAGTTTATTAGAAGAGTTGGATGTCACATATCCTCAATACTTAGTAATGTTAGTACTATGGGAGGAAAAATCGGTGACTGTTAAAGAGCTTGGGCAAAAGTTATTTTTAGATTCGGGAACATTATCTCCTATGCTGAAACGAATGGAAGGGAATGGTCTCATTGAACGCCGGAGATCATTACAGGATGAAAGAACAGTTATCATTTCATTGACTAAAAAAGGCGAAGACTTGAAGGACAAAGCTCAATGTATTCCGTCTCAATTGCTAGAAAATCTGTCTTTGGACTTGGTGGAATTAAATCATTTAAACCAAACGCTATCAACCATTTTAACCAGAATACAACAGATTAACAGTTGAAAGTAGTAGTTTTGCATGATTGAGGAAGATATGAAATTGACAGTGGTCAAATTAAAAATGGCAGTTAGGAAATAATAAATTAAAAAACATCAATTTACGAGACGTAATCACTTCTTTTATAACCCCTCTATAGAAAAGTCAAAAAGACCTTTTGAAAGCAGCTTAAAAGGTCTTCTTCTATATACCTACTAAAGAATGGAGTAATATACGCCTCAATCAAAGCGATACGATGATCAGAGGAATACACTTGAAGTGAAAAAGCCAGGAGTGGAGAGGACTGAGGCTACTTTAAACCAAACGTTTGTGTAGTGGGGAAAAGGTGGGAAATATGTGGGGAGAAATTAATTGTGCCCGTGACCAAGGAAAAGAGGAGTCGGCGGTAACAAATAGAGCATAATCGTGCCCATGATCTTAATAAAAGAGGTAATGAATAATGAATCGACCACGACGTCAGTTAGTTTTTTTATAAAAATCAAAAAAAGACTCTAATAAAAGTGCACGGAGAAATTTTCCTCCTTTGTCAGTACCTTTTGTTTACCGAAAACTCGTATTTAATATATTATTAATTCGAGATACTTATATCAAGATATCACAAAAGGAGAGTTTATATAGATGAATATATTAGTAGTGAAAGCAAATAACCTTCCAGCTTCTGAAGCTGTTTCTAGTAAAATGTATGAAACTTTCATAGAGAACTTAGAGGGCGTAAATGTAACAACTTATGATACTTTTGCCGAAGATATGCCTTACTTACAGAATTTGTTTGATGTTTCGCTTTTACTGGAAAAAAAGGATTCAAAATGATAATGGGGATCTGTGTCCTTTTTGCGGTCTCTGATGAATTCCATCAGTTATTTGTAGCGGGCAGAGGGGCTCAGGTCAAAGATGTTTTCAATGATAGTGCGGGAGCGATGATGGGCATAGTGATTTTTAGGATAGCCAATCGATTTTTATCAAAAAAAAAGCGTAAAACACTTATGAGATAAGGATTTTATGCTTTTTTTTAGATGATACTGTTGCCGGTCCAGCCTATTAGAAAATAAAATGAGTGATTACTTTGATCCAACCGAAAAACGCAATCCATAACGGAACACTTAGTGATGTACCCCAAATTAATCCAATTAATAGATTTCCCTGCTTGTCCATGAAATCCACTCCTATGATCGACATAGATAAACATTTATGGTTTTTGAGTTTTATTGATAACGCTTTCAATAGTTGAGATCTCAAATAGGCCTTCCCCTACTAAGGGGTGTTAAGTCTTCAGATTGTTTCCTTTATGATACCCAAACACTGTTAGGGAAAAACGTAGAAATGTGCGAAAATTGAAAAAATATTTCGACAATAAATGTGGTGAAGTGCGAATGGATGTAAGACTGTCGTTGCGTCACTTTATTATCATATTAAATAGGTTAATAGGGCTATTTAATCCATAGTAATCGATGGTATAATATGAAAATAAACACATAGTTCGTACGAAAGGGCACTCCCATTGAAAGATGGTGTCGCAAAACTAGAGGGGCTAAGGTTGTCATAACTATGCTAGCCAGTTACCGAATATGATCGAACACCTTACTACGAATTTTGAAACATACTCTAGGAGGTAATACTATGTTTATATTTATTGCAGGTTTATTTGTTGGATCGTTCTCTATGCTTGTGATTATGAGTCTGATGGTTGCCGCGAAAAGAGGAGACCAGTTAATCGAAACACATCAATAATATGAAAGCGTTTTCTAAAACAATCCCGTCTTTTTAGGGGTTGTTTTTTTATTTTTAGGTAAGGCGATCAGAGATTCAATCACATTTTCGTCACCTAGTAGCCCTACGTGACTGTATTCAAAATTTTAGGACGTTTTGGGTAACGTAGAACCCCTCTACGTGACTGTGCTCAAGAAATTCCAACGTTTTGGGTAACGTAGAGCCACTCTACGTGACTGAACTCAAGAAATTCCAAGGTTTTGGGTAACGTAGAACCCCTCTACGTGACTGTGCTCAATAAATTCCAACGTTTTGGGTAACGTAGAACCCCTCTACGTGACTGAACTCAATAAATTCCAACGTTCTGGGTAACGTAGAGCCACTTAACGTGACTGACTTCTTTGCCAAAGTCTATTTTTAAAGGGTCACCTCTCCACTCTAAAGCAAAAAAAGCCGAATGATGTTTTTTCATCATTCGGCTTAAAAGTGTTACCATTCTATTTAAAAGTTCTGAGCTACTAGATCTTTGACTTTATCCTGATCAATCACTAATTGGTAGTTATTTGCTTTTAAGATATCATCGTACATTCTTTTTCCTTCACCGGGAATTTGGTGGTATTCCAACTGGGTGTTGGGGTCGAAATCTTTCGCTGCTAGTCCAAGGCTTAACATATCTTGTGTAGACATATTGGTCGCAATTACAAAGTCCGGAATGGATTTCACTAAAGAAGGCAAGTTGGTGATATTATTTGGACTTAAGGCTTTCTTTGCAATTCCTTTTAGTGCTTCTTCTTGTAACTTTTGACGACCATATTCGCCACTTGCGAGGGAATAGCGCTCGTGTACAACCTCAGCCACCATTTTTCCATCAAAGGAATGGGTTCCTGCACTTATCACTTTATTCTTGTTTTCACCATACCAAGGATGTGTTAATTTCACATCAAATGGTACGCTCATCTCAATGCCATCGACGGCATCCACCATTGCTTGAAAGCCGCCATAATTGGTTTCGACATAGTAATTGATCGGAGTCCCCGTTAACTCAGCGACCGCATTGACTGCTGCTTCTACCCCTTTTTTGGCGCCTTTTGTGGCCTGCATAATATATTGAACACTTGTTAGTTTGGTATAGCCGTACCCATCTAAATGAACGCGGGTATCACGTGGAATGCTAACCGCATCATATTGATGTTTTGTTAAATCAACATGGACCAACATCATCGAATCCGAGTGACCCACATTTTGTCCTTTTCGTTCATCGGACCCGATCAATAACAGGTTAAAAACGGGTTCTTTTACCTCGACAGATTCACTTGTTGATGTGGTATCGCCCGTTTTTCCTGAACTTACCACAGGCACCGTGGAAAAATGATTTGTCGGCTGTATCTTATAGTATTCATATCCAAGGCCCGCAACGATGAGTAAAATAATCCCCAAAATGCTAAAGCCGGCAATCTTCCATTTACTTTTATTCTTCTTTTTCATAATTTCCTCCGATGGATTAGCAAAATCAATTCTATTAATTTTACAGTTTTTGAATCATCTATTCAATCATAATTTATGGGAAATCATTGGCAATCATGTGTCATCGATTCAATCATTCTAAGATTCCCAGTAATCCTAAAAATAAGCTCGATTGCCAACGTAGGAATCGGGCTTTTTATTTTTACCAGCGTTATCTAAAACATCGAACATTTCTGTTCGAATGTAGCGGTGGAATATTTCGTGAACTACAAAATAAGCATATATACATAAAGGAATGACACCCGATAGGCAGCCCAAACCAAAATTCCTTCCATAACGACCCGGAATGGAGGTTACGATGAAAGCTATTATTCTAGCAGGTGGAAGCGGGACACGTTTATATCCGTTAACGATGGTCACCAGTAAACAATTATTACCCATTTACGATAAGCCGATGGTCTATTATCCGCTTTCCACCTTAATGCTTGCAGGGATTCGTGATATTTTGATTATTTCAACTCCAGAGGATACCCCGCGTTTCGAGGCGCTGCTCGGAGATGGATCACAGTTTGGAATACATCTAGAATATAAAATCCAGTCGAGCCCAGATGGATTAGCCCAGGCTTTTTTAATTGGGGAAGAGTTTATTGGCGATGATTCCGTCGCGATGATTTTAGGAGACAATATTTTCTACGGCAGTGGGATGCGAAAAATTCTCCAACGTGCGGCCCAAAAGGAGAGTGGGGCAACCATTTTTGGTTACCATGTGCAAAATCCAGAGCGTTTTGGTGTAGTGGAATTTAATGAAAATGGAAAAGTATTAAGCGTCGAAGAAAAACCTCAGGTACCAAAATCAAATTATGCGATCACGGGATTGTACTTTTACGACAATCGAATTGTGGATATTGCCAAAAGTGTCAGACCATCGGCACGAGGTGAGTTAGAGATTACCACTGTAATCGATCGATATTTACGGATGGGAGAACTCGAGGTTGAGTTGCTTGGACGAGGTTTTACGTGGATGGATACGGGAACACATCAAAGTTTAGTGGAAGCCACTAATTTTGTAAAAACAATTGAGGATCATCAAGGAATTAAAATCGCGGCACCCGAGGAAATCGCCTATATTAATGGCTGGATTGATATTGATAGATTAATTGAATCAGGTGAGAAATTCTCCAAGACAGGATATGGTCAATATTTATTAAAAGTAGCCAATGGCAGCATCAAGTATTAAAAGAGGTGATAGGTTGAATGTGATTGAGACTTCCCTGCCAGGGGTAATGTTTATCGAGCCAAAACTAATTGGCGATCATCGCGGTTGGTTTATGGAGACTTATAGCGAGGCAAGGCTTCAGGAAGCAGGAATCGATGTGAAGTTTGTTCAAGATAACCAATCATTCTCGGCAGCCAAAGGGACCTTACGGGGATTGCATTATCAATTAAATCCAAAAGCGCAAACCAAGCTCGTTCGCTGTACCAAAGGGTCGATATTTGATGTCGCCGTCGATCTTCGTAAAGGCAGCCACACGTTTGGAAAGTGGTTTGGAATCGAGTTAAATGTGGAAAATAAACGTCAATTATTGATTCCTAAGGGGTTTGCACACGGATTCTTGACGTTGACCGATGATGTAGAAGTTCAATATAAAGTAGACCACTTATACGCACCTGAATGTGACCGGGGCATCAGCTGGAATGATCCAACCATTGGGATTGAATGGCCAGTTGAGATGACTCCGATATTATCAACAAAAGATGAAATGGCTCCATTCCTAACAGATGCGGAAAATAATTTTAACTTTGGAGAATAAACGATGAAAATTCTAGTGACGGGTTTTACAGGACAGCTCGGCTTTGATGTGGTTCATGAAGGCGAAAGGCGCAGTTTCGAAATGATTGGCGTGGGGTCAAAAGAGCTGGACATAACAGATGAACAATCCGTTTACAGGGTTGTAAAGGAAATCAATCCGGATGCGATCATCCATTGTGCAGCCTATACGGCGGTTGATCAAGCAGAGAATGATCAAGAAAATTGCTGGAAGGTGAATGTCGATGGGACCAAGTATTTAGCCTGCGCCGCACGGGAATTAAAGGCTAAATTCATGTTTATCAGTACAGATTATGTATTAGATGGATTGGGTGAAGCACCTTTTGACGAAACGAGCGCGCCCAACCCCTTCGGATATTACGGGGTGACCAAATATGAAGCGGAGAAAATTGTCCAAACGACCTTATCCGAATGGTTCATCATCCGGATATCTTGGGTTTTTGGACTAAACGGGGATAATTTCGTGAAAACAATGCTGCGATTGTCTGAAACTAAAGATGAAATACATGTGGTGGGAGATCAAGTGGGTTCGCCTACGAATAGCTTGGATTTGTCGCGGTTATTAATTGATATGATCCAAACGGATCGATATGGAATCTATCATGCCACGAATGAGGGATATTGCAGCTGGGCTGAATTTGCCGAAGAAATTTTTCACAAAGCGGGCAAAATAGTAAAAGTCCATTCGATAAAAACAGAGGAATATCCGACTAGGGCAGTCCGTCCCAAGAACTCCCGAATGTCGAAGCAAAAGTTACTGGACAACGGATTTATTCCATTACCTTCTTGGCAGGACTCCTTAGAGCAGTACTTAAAAGCGTTAAAGCAAGAGGTGAAGTAATGCAAGGGAAAAAGCTTATTGTAACAGGTGGAGCCGGATTCATCGGTGGGAACTTTGTACAATATATGATTAACAAATACCCGCAGTATGATATTTATAATTTAGATGGATTAACCTATGCAGGCGATCTAACCAAGCACCGTGAGATCGAAAAGAAGGAAAACTATCATTTTATGAAAGCGGATATTGCTGATCGCGAAGCCATTCTACCGCTTTTTGAAAAAGAAAAGTTTGATTATGTGGTCCATTTTGCCGCAGAAAGCCATGTCGATCGCTCAATTTCGGAACCAGAAATATTTGTTCAGACGAATGTGCTAGGGACGCAAGTGTTACTTGATGCCGCCAAACAAATAGAAGTCACCAAGTTTGTTCATGTATCAACGGATGAGGTATACGGTGAGTTAGAGCTGGATTCATCGACATTGTTTACCGAAGAGACGCCGTTACAGCCCAATAGTCCATACAGTGCAAGTAAAGCGTCATCTGATTTCTTGGTTCGTGCCTATCACGAAACATTTGGACTGCCAGTCAATATTACACGTTGTTCCAATAACTATGGTCCCTTCCATTTTCCAGAGAAATTGATTCCATTAACAATTTCTCGCGTAGTAAATAATCAGAAGGTACCTGTTTATGGTGACGGAGAGAATATCCGTGATTGGCTGCATGTCCATGATCATTGTGCAGCACTAGACCTTGTTTTGCATGAGGGTGTTACCGGGGAAGTCTATAACATAGGCGGGCACAACGAGCGGACAAATTTAGAAGTGGTTAAAACGATTATTACCACGTTAGGAAAATCGGAAGAGTTCATTGAGTTTGTCCCAGACCGTTTGGGTCATGATAAGCGCTACGCGATTGACCCTACGAAGTTGGAGAAGCTAGGATGGAAACCAACCTACACATTCGAAACGGGAATCTCGCAAACGATTGAATGGTATGTGGAAAACAAGTGGTGGTGGGAGCAGATTATTAGTGGGGAATACAAGAATTACTTCATGAAACAGTATTCTTTAGATCAATCATAGACCCAGCATTCACAATTGTGGATGCGGGGCTTTTTAGTTTATATGTTTCGACATTTTTCTGCATTCTAAGTAGTGTAACAAAATACAAGAGATTTTAGAATCATATAAAGTTTGTTGATTTTATTGACTTTTCCAGTCATTACCGTTGCTAGTGAGTATATTAATTTTTGTTAAGTTGAGAATTTGTCAAATCTTGACCTTTTATTTAGCTTTAATCACTTTCATTTTATTTGTAAAATATAAAAAAGTTAAAAAACATTTTTTAGGCATAACTAAATGAACTTTGATTTATTACAGAAGTGGAATGAAAAAAAGTTAGAATTAAATAAAGGAGATAGGACAAAATGTACAAGTATACAATCTATGTAACACATAAAGGTAAAGTCTATCAAACCAACGTAATAGCTACCAAAGACCAAACAGAAGAAGAAGTTTATCGTATGGCACAAGAACAAGTTCTGAAACAATGGGCAAATTAAATACGGAATCCTGGGATTAAAAGGATTGAATGGAACTTCCACTTGAAGAATAGATTTTAGATAGCTTCCGTTACTTGAAATCTAGCTGTCGATGACTGCTTTATTTCAGCACTTGCACTTATAACTCGTTGCTGGTGGTTTACTAGCATTTTTAGACCGTAAAAAAAGCCTGGCTGCCAATACCAGGCTTTTTGCTTTTTCTTTTATGGTCTTGCGCTTGAAACAGCGGTCCAGCCACTGTACACTTTTACAGTGCCGACCAACTTGTAGGACCTTGCTTTATAATAATAGGTTCTTCCGGTTGTCAATCCAGTATTGGTGAAATACAGGGAGGTCGTAGTTTTGACAAGGCTGTATGTTCCGGTGCTGGAAGTCGCCCTATACACTTCATACCCGCTTGCCCCTGTTACCGCACTCCAGGTTGTTTTGATGCTTGTTGAACTGTATCTTGCTGCCTTGAAGTTAGTTGGGACGGACGGGATTGGCTTGGCTGAGACCACTGTGGTATAACCGCTGTACACTTTGGTTGTCCCGACCATTCGGTACGCCTTGATTTTGTAATAATATAGTTTGTTGGTAGAAAGCCCTGTGTTCGTGAAGCTCGTTGCGGTCGTGGTTTTACCGACTAAGGAATACGTCCCCGTTGAGGAGGTTGCACGGTATACTTCATACCCGCTTGCTCCGCTGACAGCCGTCCAGCTTGTTTTGATACTGGAATAAGAAGCCGATGCTGCCTTGAAATTCGTTGGGACGGACGGAATAGGCTTAGCTGGGACCCCTGTGGTATATCCGCTGTAAACTTTGGTTATCCCGACCATTCGGTACGCCCTGATTTTGTAATAATAGACTTGGTTGGTAGAAAGCCCTGTGTTCGTGAAGCTCGTTGCGGTCGTAGTATTACCGACTACAGAATACGTCCCCGTTAAGGAGGTTGCACGGGATACTTCATACCCGTTTGCCCCGCTGACGGCAGTCCAGCTGGTTTTGATGCTGGAATAAGAAGCCGATGCTGCCTTCGGAGAAGCTGGGACCGCTAGTACTGGCTTTGCGGAAACAACCGGGCTGAATGCACCGTAAATCTTTTCGCCATTATCAAATGTAAAATAAGTCTGGATTTTATAGTAATACGTTGTGCCAGTATTCAAGCCTGTGTTTGTGTAATAGGCAGTAGGATCAGCGATACTGGTAATTTTCGTAAAGGTTCCGTTGCTAGAAGTTGACCTGTAAATGTCATAACCGTCAACCCCTGTTGCAGGAGTCCATGTCAGCTTTATGCTATTATAGGAGCTCGCTGTCGCTTTCGATGTAACGACAGGCTCAAGATAGGATGGGTCAGTTGTAAACCACTTATAATTGATTGCACCCGTTGCCTGGTTCACGCCCGTACTAATCCTGATCACCGGGAGGCCGGCTGACTTTTTGACAAGAATCCCATACCATACTTCGGACGCTGATGCTTCACGGTCTAAATTAACACCGTTTTCATCCAGTCCTGCTAATTGGTCTTTAAACGAGGCGGTTGCAATTGGGGTGATTTCCTCCCCGCCCTTTGTATAGAAATTATAATTGCTCCGAATGAGATCAGCGCGCATTAAGGATTTTTCCGGCCCGGAGATATAGGACATATCAAAACCCATCAATATCCACTGTTCATCCGCTGCCGGATCCTGGTTGGATCCATCTTCAGTTTGGATGATATCGTTGGCATCTTCACCAAAGTACATATCAAATTGCTGTAAACCCACCACTTTAGATGTGTCAGAACTGGATTTCTGCAAAGTGAACTCGTGATAATCCCATGCACTGTACGGTGTCGCTCTGTCCCCTATTGCTGCGAAAGCTTTTTCTGGAAGTAAGGAGACGGCTAATAAAAAGAAAAAGGACAATAAAAAGATGGTAACCTTGCTGTTTCTCATAATTTCCCCCTAGATAGGATATTTTCGGTATAGATCACCTATTTATCTCTTTTTTTACAGGCGGATCTATCCAATCTTAATTCTACAAGGTTTGAGAAAATCTGACAATATATTATCTTTATTGGAATTTTTGGTAGTAAAAACGTTGAATATCTTCTATCCTATTAAAGTAAGAATAACACTATTTTATTTAGATAAAAAAAGATAAAATAAAGTGTATTTTAAATATGACGATAGAGGTGCCAAAGTGAAAGAGATTCTTTTGATTTTGCTGTTGCAACTGATTTATGTACCTATATACACGCTACGAACAATCTTTTTGGTTAAAAATATAACCGTGTTAGCATCGATATTAGGTATTGCAGAAATGTTAATTTATGTTTTTGGCCTTTCTCTCGTATTTGGTGGAGATCAAAGTTTTGTATCAATGGTTGTTTATGCAGTTGGCTTCGGGTTAGGAATTATACTTGGGACGAAATTGGAACAAAAAATAGCTATTGGTTATATAAACGTAACGGTTAATACACAAGAAAAAAATAGTAATTTGATAGACACATTACGACAAAATGGCTTCGGCGTTACTTTATATACGGGTGAAGGCCGAGACAGTGAACGTTATCGAATGGAAATATTGACAAAGAGAAATAGAGAAAATGAACTAATTGCAACTGTGGAAATGTTTGAACCTAGTGCGTTTATTATTTCATATGAGCCAAGAAGATTTAAAGGCGGTTTCTTATTGGACCGACTTCGATAGATGAATTGAACACAACGAACTGTTGTGTTTTTTATTATTTTAAAAAAACAGATTATAATTTAATACTCGGGCCAAAAATTGAAGAGGGGTGTTCCTGGATGACCAATAGTAGAATGAATCCTAAGGTTGATGAATTTTTAAGTAAAGCTAAAAAGTGGAAGGAAGAATATGAGAAGTTGAGAAATATCGTTCTTGACTGTGAGCTGACCGAAGAATTTAAGTGGATGCATCCTTGTTACACGTTTGAGAAAAAAAACATAGTTTTAATACATGGATTTAAAGAATATTGTGCGCTGCTGTTTCACAAAGGCGCCTTGTTAAAGGATACCCATGGGATTCTAATCCAACAAACGGAGAATGTACAGGCGGCACGCCAGATTCGGTTCACGAATGTTCAAGAAATAGTTGAAATGGAATCCATCTTGAAAGCCTATATTTATGAAGCCATTGAAGTTGAAAAAGCCGGTTTGGAAGTGAATTTTAAAAAGAATACAGAATTTATAATTCCTGAAGAACTTCAAAATAAATTCGATGAAATCCCTGCCTTGAAAACTGCTTTTGAAGCATTAACGCCGGGACGGCAAAGAGCATACATACTTTATTTTTCCCAACCCAAACAATCCAAAACTCGAGAGTCAAGGGTTGAAAAATATATGCAGCAAATTCTCAATGAAAAGGGATTAAATGATTAATATTCGATGAACTAACAGGCTCTTCACAACAACCCAATAATGGGTGGAGCTGATTTCTCATTTAATGACCATTATTTGCTTATCAGTGTAATTAAGCATGACGGGACACTTTCTCATAATGGTGATCAATATGAACTTGAAAAGGGGACTCATTTTATTATCCCTGTAGGATTTGGTGACTTTGAGGTGGATGGGAATTGTGAATTGATTTTTTTACATATGTAATATGGTGAAATTTAGCTAATATAAACGAAGCGCAAAGATCCTATTTGAGTTTGGATTTTTACGCTTTTTTATTTTTTGCAGAAGAGATAAAGTTATTTAAATATAAAAATGAGTTGTTTCTAGCAATTATGTTTATCGAAAAAGAAGAAGCGAAAACGATACCTGTCGCCATGAATTCCTTTATCACAAAATATGATATTGATTGGGGTGCCATGTCTGCAGCTACTGTTTTATCTGTTATTCCTACGCTTATTTTGTTCGCATTTGCGCAGAAATACATCGTGGAAGGTATGACACAAGGCTCTGTTAAGGGCTAAAAGAAGGGACACAATGAAGTCCCTTCTTTTAATTCTTCAAATAAATGGGTTGAGAGCAATATGTATGAGAAAGCTGAATGGTGAAACTCTCCATTCAGCTTTCGTTTTTACTTTTGAAGACAGCTATCGACATTTTATTAGGCATTTTGAGGGGGAAATTTAGGTACGGCGCGTGCCGAGGACACTTTTAAACACACGTTTGTGTAGTAGGGAAAAAGGAGGGAATTAATAGAATAATGGAAGTTCAAGAGAAACCTAGCTGATTTTGTGGAAAATAGAGATATTTCCTGCGGAATTTTCAAACTGTTCTCGACAATTTTTTTTTCTTGCTTGGCAGGGGAAATACCTATAGATCAGTGCTTAGAGCTGTCCAATACCGCCGTATGAAACTTGGATTAGATTTAAAAAGGAAAAACGCGGATCGCTGCCAGTCGGTAACAGAAGACCATAGGGACGGTTTTTGTGGAAGGCATTAACCTCATTAAAAACGATGTGAACCGTCCCTGTGGAACCTACAAGTCCAATCTAAGAAAGTCTAAGACGCTCAATTAATCATCAAATCCTCGCAGTACTCCCGGATTAGTTTCGAGGCTTTCGTCTGGCTGATATCGAGGTCTTTTGCGACTTTCCTGGACGATTTGTGAGTTTGGTAAGCTCTTCTAATTAAGAACCGCTTTGTTTCGTCAATTGCTTTATCGAGTGAAGTGGGGAGAGCGAGCTGGGTGACTTGTTCCACGTTATCGGTGATCATATCAGGCAAGTCGGCCACCTGGATGATTGAGTCGCTAATGACGACTAGCCGTTCAATCAAATTTTCGAGCTGGCGTACATTTCCCGGCCATGAATAATGGATTAATATATTCAAGCATTCTTCCGAGATGACTTTGTTGTCATGGTACTTTTTATTGAATTGGTGTAAAAAGTTGTACGTGAGCGGAATGATATCTTCTTTGCGCTCACGCAGCGGCGGCAGGTGAATGTCGATCACATTCAGCCGGTAAAATAAATCTTCCCGGAATCTTTTGTCATGGACCATTTCAATTAAGTCCCGGTTTGTTGCGGCGACGATGCGGATATCGACTTTTTTCAATTCGCTGCTGCCGATTGGAATGAACTGTTTATCTTGGATTACTTGTAAAAGCTTTGCCTGCAGAGCGAGCGGCATTTCCCCAATTTCATCAAGAAAAACTGTGCCGCCGTTCCCAGCTTCGATTAACCCCGGTTTTCCGGTTTTGTTTGCTCCGGTAAATGCCCCTTTTGAATAGCCGAATAGTTCAGATTCAAGCAGCTCTTCAGGAATGGCCGCGCAGTTAATCGTCAGGAACGGGCCGCTTTTCCGCTTGCTAATCCGGTGGATGTAATGGGCGAGAACGCCTTTTCCTGTTCCTGATTCTCCCTGGATTAAAATCGTGGAATCCGTTGGCGCCACTTTTTCGCAAAAAGCCAGGATTCGATTGATTTTGCTGCTATTAGTAATGAACTGGCCCGCTTCATCTTCCGTTTGAGTGGTTGTTGACTCACCACTTATTCCATTTACTTTTCCCATTTTATATGTCTGCAATTCGGTCGATGTGATGACGACGAGTTCGATTTCCCCCTCGTCATTTAAGATGGGAACCGCCGACGTCATCAGTTCAGCGCCGATATACGTCTGTTGCCTCATGTAGCAAGGCTTTTTACTTTTATACACTTCCGGCACAATGGACGGTTTCCAGTAGCCTTTTTCAAATAATTCGACATTGTATTTGCCGATGACATCACTCGGCTTCAGCCCATAATGGCGCTCACAGACCTGGTTTACATAAAGAATCCGCTTTTCACCGTCGAGGACGAAAATTTCATCGGAGGAATGATCGAGAATTTTTAAAAGAGATTGAAGCGTCAACTCAATATTGCCTGTTGCATCAGGACTTTTCATAGAATGATCCTCTCTTTTCAAAAGGTAGTGAGTTAATTTTGACAAAAATGTGACTATATCGAGTCAATTATAACTCAAAATGACAGCGTTTTTAATAAAAATCGAAATTATTTGTGTGTTTGCACTGTTTTGAAAATTTGGCACACAAATTGCATATATAAGATTGACAGGCTGCAAAGCTAGTATGTCATTAATTGTTGTACTATTTTAAATATTTAATAGAGTCTTTGCCAGCAAGTACTTAAAAATAATATATTTATGAGGGAGAATGAATTATGGCTTATAACACAGTAGGAAATGCAACCAATCGGACATTTGAAAGAACATTGACTTATGACAAATACACAGATCCGAAAGTACTTGAAAAAGAAATGGATCTTGTTTTCTCTAAATCTTGGCAGCTTGTGGGGCATGTCAGTCAGTTAGAAAAAGTAGGTGCTTTCTTTACGACGGAAGTAGCAAACGAACCGATTATTGTGACTCGTGGCCAGGATGAAGTCATCCGCGCTTTTTATAACGTCTGTCCGCACCGTGCGACAAAGCTTGAAAAAAATGAGTCAGGTAAGAAGAAAATTTTACAATGCGCCTACCATGGCTGGACATTTAAATTAGATGGGCAATTAAACAAAGCACCTAACTTTAAAGGTGAAGATGCAGCTTGTGTACAAGACGCTTGTTTACGCTCAGTCCGCATGGAAATCTTGGAATCTTTAATCTTTGTCAACTTGGACGATAACGCGAAGCCGCTTAGCGAATCTTACGGCGATTTCTTCGACCGCTTGAGCAAATACCCGTTTTTAAGTGAGTTAAAAAGAACTAACCAAACATCACGGGTGATTAAAGCGAACTGGAAAGCGTTTATTGACAATTATTTAGAGTGTGACCACTGTCATGTCGCCCATCCAAGCTTCGTTGCAGCCCTTGACATGGATGATTATCAAATCATTACCTGTGAAAATTATTCACTACAAGGCTCCATTGTTAAACCGGATAAAAATTATGGAACAGTCGATTTAAATCAGGCGGAAATGCAAGGCGGATCTTTCTTCTGGCTGTGGCCAAACCTAATGTTGACCATTTATCCGGGACCTGGCAATATGGCGACGATTCAATTGGTGCCGATTGATCATGAAACAACTTTGATTCTTTATACTTATTATTTCCGTGATGAGAATTTGACTCAAGAAGAAAAAGACTTAGTTGCTTTTGCTGAACAAGTTCGCCTGGAAGATGTGGAACTTGTCGAGTTAGAACAAATCGGGTTCCGCTCTCGTGCATTTAACAAAGGAAGATATTCGTCTTCAGAAAAAGCAATTGTACAATTTCATGAAATGGTATTGGAGGCCCTCAATGAGTAATTTAGCGAATGAAGTAAAAGCGAAAAAGCAGTTTCTGATGATCAATGGCGAAAAAGTAGAAACAGCAACATATGCTCCTTTATACTCCCCGTATTCTGGGGAAGAAATCGCTCAAATTGCGATGGCAGATAAACACCTGACGGTACAGGCGATTGCGGCGGCCTACGAGGCACGCGCAAGTATGGCGAAAATGCCGGCGTATCAGCGGGCTGAGATTTTGGAAAAGGTTGTGGCGCTTTTAAAAGAGAAAGCGGCCGAAGCGGCTGAAGTGATTTCTCGTGAATCAGCTAAACCAATTATGTTCGCGAAAGCGGAAGTGGCTAGAACGATTGAAACGTATAAGTTTGCGGCTGAAGAAGCAAAAAGAATTCACGGAGAAACTATTCCTTTTGACGCAGCCGTTGGCGGCGTCGGACGAATTGGTTACACGGTTAGAGAGCCGATTGGGGTGATTGGAGCGATCACACCGTTTAACTTCCCTATGAACCTTGTTGCTCATAAAGTCGGGCCGGCGATTGCGGCTGGCAATACGATTGTCTTGAAGCCAGCATCACAAACACCGCTGTCTGCCCTCTTTATCGCGGAAATATTTGAAGAAGCGGGCCTCCCAGCGGGAGTATTAAATGTAGTAACTGGTCCCGGCGGCACAGTCGGGGACGCCATTGTCGAAGACGACCGTGTAAGCATGGTCACATTCACAGGTAGTCCGGGCGTCGGCATCGGCATCCGAAGCAAGGCAGGTTTGAAAAAGACGACACTTGAACTCGGTTCAAACGCGGCATTAATTATCGACAAAGATATTGACGTCGATTCCATTATTGACCGCTGCATCATGGGGGCTTTCTCTAACCAAGGGCAAGTATGTATTTCCCTGCAGCGTGTATATGCACATGAAGATGTGTATGAAGAATTTGTTGCGAAGTTCACTGAAGCAGCGAAGAAACTGAAAATCGGCGACCCGCTTGATTCGGACACATATATTTCCGCTTTAATCTCTAAAGGGGAAGCTGAACGTGTCCTAGGCTGGATCGAAGAAACGAAAGGCAGCGATGCAACGATAGCTACGGGCGGCAAACTTCAAGATGGCGTTCTTCAGCCAACAATTATTACAGATGCGGACCATTCGTTAAAAGTTTCTTGTCAGGAAGCATTTGCACCGGTTGTCGTTGTAAACAAAGTGAGTTCAGTTGAAGAAGCGATTGAGCAAGTGAATGATTCCCGCTTCGGATTACAGGCTGGAATTTACACAAACAATGTAAAAAATGCTTTATACGCTTCACAGGAATTGCATGTGGGCGGCGTAATTATTAATGACGTGCCGAACTACCGTGTCGACCAAATGCCATACGGCGGTGTGAAAGAAAGTGGGACAGGCCGTGAAGGAATAAAATACGCTGTGGAAGAAATGACTGAAATGAAATTGGTCGTTTGGAACCAAGGCTAAAAACGAGGGAGATCATTGTGAAGCAATTTAAAATAGCAGTTATCGCCGGTGACGGCATTGGCCCTGAAGTCATTAATGAAGGGGTCAAAGTATTAAATAAAGTGGCTGAACTTGATGCGGGTTTCCAATTTAATTTCACTTACTTTCCATGGGGATGCGAATTTTATGCGAAAAATGGAAAAATGATGGATGATGATGGAATTGAACAGCTGAAAGAGTTTGACGCGATTTATTTGGGAGCAGTTGGGTTTCCCGGTGTCCCGGACCATATTTCCCTATGGGATTTGTTGTTGAAAATCCGAAAAAGTTTTGATCAGTATGTAAATATTCGGCCCGTGACGCTGTTAAAGGGGGCTCACTTGCCGCTTGTGGATGTGAAACGCGAAGACATCGATATGCTGTTCATTCGTGAAAACAGTGAAGGCGAATATTCAGGCGCAGGTGACTGGCTGTTTAAAGGGCAGGAACACGAAGTCGTTTTGCAAAACGGTGTATTTTCCCGTAAAGGCACAGAGCGAATCATTCGTTACGCGTTTGAAACGGCGAAAAAAGAAGGAAGATCGCTGACGAGCATTTCTAAAGGAAACGCCCTTAATTACTCAATGGTTTTCTGGGACCAGGTATTTGAAGAAGTGAGCGCAGACTATCCTGAAGTCAAAACTGCAACTTATCTCGTCGACGCGGCGGCGATGCTGATGATTAAAGATCCAAAACGCTTTGAAGTCGTTGTGACATCGAACTTGTTCGGCGATATTTTAACGGATTTGGGTGCGGCGATCGCTGGTGGAATAGGGCTCGCTGCTGGAGCGAATATTAACCCGGAAAGAGACTTTCCGTCTATGTTTGAGCCGATTCACGGATCAGCTCCTGATATTGAAGGACAGCAGATTGCCAATCCGCTTGCCGCTATTTGGTCGGCAAGCCAAATGCTCGACTTTTTCGGCTATGAAGCATACGGAAAACTAGTGTTGGATGCGATCGAACAACTTTTGGTGGAAGATGAAGTTTTGACACCTGATATGAATGGAACTTCTACTACATCAGACGTAGGAAACCGTGTAGTAGACCTGATGAAATCTTTAGTTTTTTCTCAAAATGTGAAAAGCTGATAGACTGATAGATTCATCTGCTGTATTAGGTATTACATAAAAGGTCTCAATTCGGCCTTTTATGTAATACTCATTTCATTTTTGTTTTCAAAAATTTAAAGCGTTTTCAAACATGATGCTAAACTCACTTGTTTTTATATTACCAATACTCTACTCTAATAGAATTCGGTGAATTAGAAATAAGCAGAGAGTACAAAGTCTGAAAATTCATACTAAATTTCGTGAGGGGGAATATCTGAGTGAAAGTTTTAATTTGGATCCTAGCAATAATTCCTATTATTGGTGCGTTTACAGTTGTAAACCGTATCGAGCCGTATATTTTTGGGTTACCCTTCATTGTTTTTTGGGCGACTGCCTGGCTCGTTTTAACTTCATTATTTTTGTACATTATTAATATTCTGATAGATAGACAGGAGGGAATTAAATGAATAGTGCTATCTTCATTCTCATAGCTACTCTTCTTCTTGCTTTCTATTTAGGTGTCCGTGCCCGCAAAGGACAACAGCTCGAAGAATGGGCCGTAGGCGGCCGTAATTTTGGTTCTATCACCATGTTTGTGTTAATGGCTGGTGAAATTTTTACAACGTATGTGTTTCTGGGAGGAAGCGGTGGATCCTACCGAATGGGAGGACCTATCATTTATATCTTCAACGCCTTCTGTTATATTGTGCCGTTCTGGATTTTGCCTCCTATTTGGCGTTATGCCAAAAAGCATCGAGTGATTACTCAATCTGACTTTTTTGCAAAGAAGTATGATAGTAAACCACTCGGGTTATTAGTAGCCATTGTCGGGGTCGTTTCGATGATTCCTTATATCGTTTTACAGTTAAAAGGACTTAAAATCATTGTATCAGAGACTTCATATGGTGCGATTTCACCGAATTTAGCGGTGTGCATAGGGGTGGTTGCTGTCACGATATTTGTGACATTGTCTGGTATTCACGGTTCAGCCTCAACAGCCATTTTAAAAGACATTCTCCTTCTCGTTGTGATTCTATTTTTAGGTATTTATTTGCCGTATCACTACCACGGCGGAATAAAGCCGATGTTTGAAACATTGGATAAGGCAAAGCCGGAGTTTTTATTAATTCCTAAAGAAGGATACAGCATATCCTGGTATATTTCGACATGTTTAACGATCGGATTAGGGCAATATATGTGGCCTCAATGCTTTGGTGCAAGCTTATCATCTAAAAATGAAAGGACACTGCGCCAGAATGCTGCTATTTTGCCGCTTTACCAAATCATTTTAGTATTCATTTTATTCATTGGGTTCACAGCCCTTTTACAAATTCCAAATTTACAAGGAGCAGATACAGATTTAGCTCTCTTTAAAATCGCAAAAGCAACATTCGATCCGTGGGTGGTCGGAGTCATAGGAGCCGCCGGTATCTTAACCGCACTTGTTCCGTGTTCGATGTTATTACTAACAGCCTCGACGATTTTATCGAAAAATATATATAAGGCGATCAAACCGAATACCACCGATGAGCAAATTGGACGATACACGCGTAGGTTTGTCCCGATTGTGGCACTAATCGCTTTATTTTTCACTTTTTTCGGTGGAAACAGTATTATTGCCTTGCTGATCATGGCTTACAGCTTTGTGCTGCAATTATTCCCTCCACTGCTTTGCAGCTTATGGAAGAAAAACCCTGTGAACAAAACAGGCGCATCTGCAGGAATTATAACCGGTGTTATCATGGTTGCTTATGTAACGATCACCAGTTCAACTATGGGGACGTTTTTTCCAAAAGCCCCTCAGTTTATAAAAGATCTTGATATCGGTATAGCGGCCCTTGTCGTTAACATTGTTTTCATGTTCGCGGTCAGTGCATTTACTAGAACATTAGTGAAAGTAGAGACAGAGATTGAGACAAAAGCGGTATAACTGTTATCGAATAACAGCCTTTATCCTAACGGGTTCACTTTATAGGTGCAAACAAGATGCAAAAGGTTGAACAAGAAGCGTTAAAAGTTTAGTTTAAAAAACCTAATCACTTATCTCCAACTAACCTACAAAGGATGTTCCTTTGTAGGTTTTTTATAAATGCAGGAATTTACAATACCAAAGCAAAATTCAAAGAAAGGACACCAGGCAACCTCAAATGCGGTAGCAGGACCATGTAATCTATGCGACCGTAGCATATAGCAGCTAGGATTCCGAACGAGCAAGAGTTAAAATAATGAGCAAAAAAAATAAGAGGGGCTTCGTCCTTTTTTGGATTGTGCCCGCTCTTTTAGCTATAAGATGTTAGTGTAATTTTCCAATAAAGAAGCCTCTTACTTTTATTATGAAACTCAGCATTGATAGGGCTACCCACTGGGGGCTAAAACGCCCCCATTATGCGCCTGTTCTAAGTTTTGATTTTACAGATTTTGATGGATTAAACAGATACTCTTTTACAGAATTTGTTTGATGTTTCGCTTTTGCTGCGAAAAAAGGATTCAAAATAATAATGGATAATAAGTTGGCTGATAATCCCCAAAACCCTTCATAAATACCAAATGAGCTGTTTGTTCCGTATACTGTAAATGTTGTTGCTAATCCCACGAGTAATCCAATAATTGTTGCCTGTTTCGTTTGATTTTTCCAGAATAAGCTGACAACAATCGCTGGGAAAATTTGCACCATTCCTGAAACACCTAAGAGCTGCAAAGATACTAGTGCTGTAGGGAATAACAGTCCAAATAATAATGCAAGACCAATGACAACAAACACCATGGAGCGAGTGACGAGAGTTAATTTAGCGCCTTTTACGTTGGGATTGATTAAATCGCGATAAATGTTGTTTGCAAATAAGTTGGAAGCACCGATGGCCATAATCGAGCATGGGATTAAAGATGCTAAGGCAATTGTTGAATAAGCTAAACCTTGTCCAATACCGCCGTATGAAACTTGGATTAGATTTAAAAAGGCAAAACGCGGATCGCTTCCAGCCGGCAACACATGGTAAGCCACAAAACCAAGGAAAATAACTAGGATTAAGACCACATTATATAACGGCAAGAACATGGCATTTTTTCGAACGGCATCCGCACTTTTCGCTGTGAATACTCCTGTTGCTCCATGAGCCCACATAAATAATGCCAAGGCAGAGACAAGTGATGCGGTCATGAACCATGGAATGCCTTTAGGGCCAGATGTAGGAATCGTCAGTAATTGCGGTGATTCCTTCACAAGTGTATCAATCATTGGGCTCCAGCCGCCAAAATGGATAATCGGAAGAGAAATCACAAGGAATAACATAATCGCCCATACGAGAACATCTTTAATGATGGCTGTATAGGTAGGGCCTTTGATTCCGCTAAAGAATGTAAAAAGTGCAACAAGTAGGAATGACGTAATGACGACTACCTTCACATTAATATAACCTGTTCCAGCGACTTGAAGCGTATCTTGAATCCCGGCTAACTGCAAATCAATATACGGGATGAGCATTAATACGCCTACAATAGCAATAATAGAAGAAAGAAGTTTACTGCCAAAACGCTCCCGCGCATAATCGGCCAGTGTGGTTAGCTTAAATTGATTCGCTACTTTCCAGAGTTTAGGAAGGTAAAAGTAAGAAACAAAATAGGCTAAAATACAGTAAGGGATAGCAAAGAATGCAAGACTTCCAGCCGCGTAGGATGTACTTGTTAGTCCTAAAAATGTATATGCTGTATATAAATCAGCGCCTACTAAAAACCAAACCAGCAATCCGCCAAAGCGTCTGCCCCCAACAGACCATTCCTCTACTGAGCTTCGTGAAGATTTATTTCTCCCTGCTATGAATCCAATCAAAACAACGGTCAAGACAATGAATACTGTGATTAACAAAGCTGTTAAATTTCCCTGCATTAGTCAAGACTCCCTTCTGATTTTTGAAGTTGATAAATGCCAAATGTGCATAAAGGTGTTAATACGATCCATAAAAAGAACCAAAATTGAAGGAAGGGTAATCCTAAAATAATCGGGTCCATTCGATTGACGAAAGGTAGTACGGCTAACTGAGAAATAAAAGGGAGTATTATTAATATAAATTTCATGAATTTTCTGCCCATTTTAAGAACCTCCTGATGATCATAGTAGATTTTTACTATAAATGAATAGTAATATTACCTCCATGATAGTATTGTTAAATAATTTTACATGTACGTTATACTAACAATTTTTCCAAGAGATTACAAGTAAATTTTTTAATAATTTGTAAAATTCTAATTAACAAACTATTATTCTTTACTGGGTTTATTTTGGATTAACTATTATTTAATAAACTCATTAGTAAAATATGTGATGCGTTTTATGTTCCGCGGACTTCCTACAAAGAAGGGATAGCCCAGACCCTTGAGTTCATGTCCTCTCGCAGAACGTAAGGAAATGTTTTGATATTCGCTTAAAAAAGCACCAGGCGGCGGCCCGGTGCTTCTTAGTGTTGATAAAATCAAGGAGACAGTCTCCTAGTTTTCGGTTACTATTTTTTAATCTTCAAGCTGGAAGGTTTGGCTGAAATGGACTTTTCCGTTTTCATCGCGGATTTCCACTCCTGCTTGATTTTTTGCTGGATCTACATGGAACACACCGAAGTTGAAGAAGTTTCCTTCCGCATACAAGCGTTCAGGGCCGAAGGTAGGATCCAATGTACCAGGATTGATTTTTACGGCTCCAATCGGACCGCTGATTAATTCGTGATAATCTGTTTTGCCGTCATGATTTGCATCATATTTGATGACTTCGGCAAAATGGACATCAGTTGTGACGAAATAAACGTTTTTGATTCCTTTTTCGATAATAAAATCAGAGATTTTTTTGAACTCGTTCTCATATCCTGTTAGATCATTAGGGTTTACTTGATTTCCATTTGCCCATCCATCCCTGGCAGTTGCTTTTCCAGTCGGAACGGAGATTGGCACGGAAGTCGCGACAAATTTAACCTTGGCATCTGATTTGAGAAGCTGCTGTTCCAGCCATTTTACTTGTTCTTCGCCGAGCATTGTTTTATCAGGTCCATCTGCCATGGTGTTTGGAGAGCGGTAGCCACGGTTGTTAAGAATGATCATATCCATTGATTTACCCCAAGAGTACTTGTGATAAAGCTTGTCCGCTGAACTGCGTTCACTTGAAATGGGCCAATAATCCTTAAACGCACCCAACCCCGCTTGCGTTAACGGCTGGGAAGGACCTGAAAAGTCATTGGTCACTTCATGATCATCCCAGATCGCAAACGTTCCTGTTTTCTGTAAAAGGCTGCGTAATCCCGCATCCGTACGGTTCTCCTTATATTTCGCCCAGAAATCCTGAACAGTTTCAGAAGGAGGGTTAGGAACAGCCGGTGTCTTATTATCAGCATAGATGGTATCCCCGCTGAACAGGAAGAAGTCAGGATTGATGGCTGACATCGCTTTGAAAGATTTATATGGCGGTATCTCTCCCTGGCCGCCCGTATCTCCACCCCAAACGATTGACATTGGCTTTAAGCTGTTTTCTTCTGGTGCCGTTTTGAATGAACCATTTACGGTATACTGGCTTGAAACCGCATGGGCCCGGTAATAATATTTGGTATCAGCCTTTAATCCGTTAACCTCTACATTTACTGTATAATCATGCGCTACATCTGCACGGCTCGTTTTGACGATTGTATCGTGTTTGAAACTGCTGTCAGTTGAAATTTCAAACTGAACTCTTGCCTCTACATTGGTGCGCGCCCATAAAATCGCTGATGAATCCGTTACATCTCCGCTTGCCACTCCATGTGAAATATACGGCTTTTCCAGTAAATCAACAAGCTGGTCCGTATTGTTTGTGAACTCCCCGTCCACACCAAGGGAAAGCAAGGAAACCATATCGTCCTCTGAATTGACTGTCCATGGATGCACTAGAAGCTGATTCTGATGAGCGGCTTCCATTAGTTTCGGTACAACAAGCTCCTTACTAGGACCTACGCCGGCGGCATAGTCAGAGATCCGTTTCATTTCCTGGTATACATCCTTCCCCGTCAGCATACTTCCTGAATACAGTTGAATCAGCTTTACATTAGGGGCAAGCGTTTTTAATTTACGAAGGCTTTCCTCGCTAAATGATTCGAGAAAAAGCTTTTCGTCATCAAGTACATTGGTTTCTTTCAAGATTTCAATTACTTTCTCTTCCATTCCTGGATAAACGTTTGGCGCTTTTGTTTCCATGTAAAGGCCAACTTTTCCATTACCATGTTTTTTTACAAATTTAATGGCTTCCTCGAGTGTCGGCACATGCTGTCCGATGTATTCAGTTTTCGCCATGTTTGGATAAGTTTTATTAAACCACGAACCTGCATCCAGTCGGCTGATCTCTTCAAGAGTAAAATCCTTTACCCGCCAAGGTGCCCGGTCTGGATAAAGTTCCTTTGCATTGGTTGTTCTCGCCAGCGTTTCATCATGCATGGCAATCAACTGGCCATCTTTCGTCATTTGTAAATCGAATTCCACATAATCGGCTTTCATCGTCATTGCCTGCTTATAGGCTGCCAATGTATGTTCCGGACCGTACGCAGATGCCCCGCGATGGGCAATGACTGCAACATCAGAGGTAATTGGACGTAATGTAGATTGTCCATTATCAGTAGCTGCATTTTGAATAGGGTGGGCTAAAACGGCCAAAGGAGCACCTGAAGTAACCGAAAGAGACAGCGTAGCTAATCCAGCAATCAAACTCTTTTTCATTTTCATTTCCAATCATCTCCTATAAGTTTATGTATATCGTATTTAAAAATATAGGAGAATTGTAAAGTCGCTATTGATAGAATGTTAATGTTTGGTAAAATGGACAAAAATAGTACCTTTTTCTTATAATAGACTATTAAAAATAGATCTACTTTGCATGAAAAATTACCTATAATAACTTAAGATCAGGCAGAAAGCTGAATGGGGATAATATCCATTCAGCTTTCGTTTTACTCTATAATTCTAGTTGTGACTGGTAACAAATAGAAGGTAATTGTGCCCGTGAACACAGAAAAAGGGAGTCAGCGGTAACAAAAAAAGCTAATTGTGCCCGTGAACACAGAAAAAGGGAGTCAGCGGTAACAAAAAAAGCTAATTGTGCCCGTGAGCACAGAAAAAGGGAGTCAGCGGTAACAAAAAAAGCTAATCGTGCCCGTGAGCACAGAAAAAGGGAGTCAGCGGTAACGATTAATAGTTAATACTATATCCCATCTCGAAAAATATAGTTTTTTTACAAAAGAAGATCTATTTGCAAGGTAAGTTAAATAGACTACCAAATTCTGTTTTTGTTTCCTACCCCCATAAGATATTTTGGTTCGTTCGTATTCTATTAGTATGAACACACAAAAAAACACGAGGGGTTTAACATGATTAAAATAACCAAGGGAGCCCTTGCGATGGTATTAGCAGGATCTGTTACGTTTTCTGTCGCCAACGCTTTGTTAGGTCAACCTATTAAACAATTAACAAAAGAAATAGCTTTACCTATATCGGCGGACCGAAAAAAAGCGGATGTAATCAACCCAGCAGAAAAAAAGGACAAACCTCAAACTCCAGCAGCGAATGTGAAGAACCATGATATTGCTGTTATCCAAGTCTCTTTAAAAAATAGGAATACCAATGATACGGCAGTAGCAGCCGTTCAACAAAGTAGAGAAAAATCCAGCGATCGAACGACAACCAGCGCTGCTAATCCAAGAGGGACCACAACTACAAAGCCTGTTGCAAAAACGATACCTGTAAAAAGCACAAAAGCACCAACAACAACGAGAACTGCTGCAATAAGGACAACCACAAAGCCTGCTGCACCAACGATACCTGCGACAAGCGCCAAAGCACCAACGACAGCGACAACACCCACGACGTCGAAAACTAGTACAACTACGACGAAAACTAATAAGACAACTAGTGCAACCACAACAAAAACCAACCGAGGACAACAAGTTTCTCAAGCAGCTAAAGAAAAGGCAGCGAGTCAAAGCAATAAAAAAGAAAACAACGGAAAGAAAATGTAATTCTTTCAAAAAGGATCATCCAATGCTGGTAACTGATTCCATTGCCTATCGAAAAACGTGAATTCGTAGCTGCAAATGTATATTAAAATGTATATGAATTTGCACCGCATTTTGCGGTGCTTTTTGATTATAAAAATAAATAACTCAGTCCAATTTTTGAACTGAGCTGCTTCAATATTTTAATTCAAAGCTACTTCATACAGATAGGTAA
>NZ_NUOW01000099.1:0-7545 GCF_002584635.1 Bacillus sp. AFS031507 | reverse complement strand
GAAACCCCTAGCTTCAGCTAGGGGGATACTCATGAACTTTTTCAAAGATAAATATAAAGTGGATGTAATGGATGCCACCTTTGATGAACTAAAAGAAAAAGGTTACTACAATCCAGATAAAATGTCTTTGGATGGTGTACTCCTTAGATTAGAGAAAATGGATTTTAAACTAAATAACAATGTTTTCTTTGAAGGTTCTAAATATAGGTCAGGATTAGGTGCAATTGGTGTAGAAGGTACTGTCCACTACAAAGATGGTAATTGGCAAATGAAAGAGTCGAAAGAGACCTGGATAAGCTAATTTTTGAAGTGTACGAATTAATTTGGAATATATGGGGTGAGGAACTAAATTCAACAGACGTGTAAAGGACCTATTCGGTTTCTTGTGAACTAGGACTTCCAACAAAGCCCCTCCCTAGTCTTTTTCCTCAATTCTACGATTCCCTCCCCCCTATTAGAACTATTTAAGAGAATACTAGTTACTTTGGATATAAAAAGGAAATCGAACATCTTTCACCCAATCCAGCTACTGGAAAAATTTAATAACTAATACAAAGAGTATACCATTGCAACTTTGGTCTATTTTGTTTATAAAAGGATTCTCACTTTTTACCTGCTTTAAAATAATTTGAAATTATCATATAATATAAGTGTATAAATCTATAAACAACATTTTTATACTATAAATAGGTATAATTAAGATAGAAAAGGTGTGTGACTAGGTCGCGCTTAGGTTAGTGTGACGTCTAGCCAAATTTTAGGGGAAAAGGTTGATGAAAATGAACAACATAGAAACTAAAACAGACGTCATTTTAATTGGCGCCGGAATCATGAGTGCGACTTTAGGGACACTCTTAAAAGAATTAGTACCGGAATGGGAAATTACTGTGTTTGAGAAGCTCGGAAACGCAGGAGAGGAAAGCTCTAACGAGTGGAATAATGCGGGAACGGGGCATGCGGCACTATGTGAACTTAACTACACAGTCGAAAATCCGGATGGATCTTTAGATATTAGTAAAGCAATAAAAATTAATGAACAGTTTCAGGTTTCCATGCAGTTTTGGTCTTATCTTGTAAACAGCAAGCTGATGCAAAATCCACAGGATTTTATCAGACAACTGCCTCATATGAGTTTAGTTCAAGGGGAACAAAATGTTGCGTTTTTAAAGAAACGTTTTGAAGCTATGTCAAACAATCCCCTATTCCAAGGGATGGAATTTTCGGATGACCATGATAAACTGACGGATTGGATTCCGCTTATCATGGAAGGCCGTAAAGTGAATGAACCGATAGCGGCAACTAAAATGGACGCTGGAACGGATGTCAACTTTGGTGCCTTAACACGGATGTTGTTTGATCACTTAGAGAGTAAAAATGTCAATATAAACTACAAACATAGTGTTAATAATATTAAACGTACGAGCGACGGCTTGTGGGAATTGAAAGTGCAGAATCTTGAAAGCGGTACAGTCGAACGCCATACGGCAAAATTCGTCTTTATTGGAGGCGGGGGAGGAAGTCTGCATTTACTGCAAAAATCCGGTATTCCTGAAGGAAAACATATTGGAGGATTCCCGGTAAGCGGAATATTTATGGTGTGCAACAATCCGAATGTTGTAGAGCAGAATCATGCAAAAATATACGGCAAGGCTAAGGTTGGTGCTCCGCCAATGTCTGTTCCGCATCTTGACACAAGATTTATCGATAATAAAAAATCGTTGCTATTTGGACCATTTGCAGGCTTTTCACCCAAGTTCTTAAAAACTGGTTCAATGTTTGATTTGGTAACTTCTGTAAATCCAGATAATATCTTAACTATGTTGGCGGCAGGCGTAAAAGAGATGTCATTGACAAAATACTTGATTCAGCAAGTAATGTTATCGAAAGAACAGCGCATGGAAGAGTTACGTGAGTTTATCCCGAACGCCAAAAGCGAGGATTGGGATTTAGTAGTAGCGGGCCAACGTGTGCAAGTGATCAAGGATACTGAAGCTGGCGGCAAAGGAACGCTTCAATTTGGTACGGAAGTGATTACTGCTGCTGATGGCTCGATCGCAGCATTACTAGGCGCTTCACCGGGTGCTTCTACTGCCGTGCACGTTATGCTTGAAGTAATCAAAAAATGCTTCCCGCAACATATGAATATGTGGGAACCGAAAATCAAAGAAATGATTCCTTCTTTTGGCATGTCACTAATGGAAAACCCCGAGCTTCTGCACGAAATTCATACATCAACAGCAAAGACGCTTGGTCTAAGCGAAAAAGAGCTGGTCTTTAGTTAGACCTTTGGATGTAGAATCCAAGGTTGCTAGTGAATAGATTCACTCGATAGTTTTTAAGAGAATTATAAGATTGTAAGTCAAAGCTTGGCATGATCATAAAAAGAGTGGAGAAAAAACTAACTAAACGTTTAATTAAATCGGACAACCCTTGGTATACATGGGCTGAGAAACTAACCAAACGTTTGATTAAATACTTTTCAAGAGACCCTGATAACGCTCATCAGGGTTCTTTTTATTATTCTAAATTTTAAATTGTGAAGGAGAGTTAGAGAAAAGAGGGTCTTCACCTTGATGACATACGGAAGAAACAAAAATGAACACAGGCATAAGGCTCCCGTGTTCATTTTCATATCAGAGTAAAATTATTATTCAATTTTTAGAAAAGCTGAGGATAGGTATAGGTGTTTTCTAGTCAACAATCGCACTCCGATAGATTAAGTACAACTTTTCAGAAATAGTTGAAACCGACTTTCTTCTGATCTATTAAACTAAATCCCCTGTACGGCCAAAGAACTTTTTTGGAGATGATCTGAAAGGAGACTATACGCAACTACTTTCTTCTTGTACTGTTTGACTACATCAATGCGATCGTTGTAGCTAAAAACAAATAACCTAACATCTTTTTTGCCTCTTTTTGTATCAATGACTAATGGAGTCTCACTGTTCTCTGGATGCAAGTATAATTCCTCGGTCCCTGGAAATATATAATGCTGCTTTAAAAATGTTGCTTCGTTAAAGGAATGAATAACTTGAATTTTGTCTTTACCTTCTAAGAGTTTTCCGTCAATTGTTACGGATACATTCGGTTCACTAAGTTTTGAATGAATTTCAAATTTCCTAATAAGCCATTCCACAGGACCAGTTGGAAGACAAGTCATTAATATTTTTACAATACTTAAAAGAATTATCGAAATTACAGCCCAGGTCATTTTCCATCATCTCCGTTAAAGCTTTAATTTGTTATTAGTTTATATAATAATATCTCACCTGGGTCAATTGTTAACCATCCAATTCGATTGAAAATATACCATCCACTTGTAACTAGAGGGAATGGTAAGGATGAGTCGAATAGAATCTTCGCTATTATATCGCCAGGATGGGCTCATTTAGGAATTGTTTAATCATAAATTTAATCCGCAGCATGTGTATTACTCCTTTTCAAGAAACCTTTTGATATTAATTAAGATATGGTGTGTTTTTCAAAAGTATCACTTCCCTTGATGCAAGCCGAATATCATTGAGAAGAATTTATATAAAGAAATGATGATGATTACCCGACTAACCTGTCCCATTCGTATAAAAAAAGCCGCCATTTTGGCAGCATGGTTAGCGAAGTAACCTTGTAATCTAAGACACGCTTGGCGATACTTTCTGGTCGGCAATTTTTTTCTTTAACCAAGGTTTGGAGACCCACCGGTTCAAGGCGAAAAATCCTCGGATACATTCATCGATTCCTTGGGCCAGCCAAATTCCTAGTAGCCCTAAACCAAGTGTAATTCCGAAAAAGTAACTAAATACTACGGCAATGCCCCACATGCAGATCACACCGATGACAACTGGGAACCGTACATCACCTACTGATTTTAAAGAACCCATAAGAACGATATTCATGGCACGGCCAGGTTCAATAAATACAATCGCCCACAATACTGGAAGAGCTATAGCAATAATGTTAGTATCGGTTGTAAATATAGTTAAGATGGGCTTACCAATGAAAGCAACAGCAAGAGAAACTGCAGCTGAAACAATGACTGCAATTTTTAATGTCTTAAGACCCCTCTTCAGGGCTCTGTCGTATTGCTTAGCTCCAATATAGCGGGCAATCAAAAGTTGTGTCCCTTGGGCAATTGCGACTGTAAACAGGAAGCAAATCATCGATATATTCAAAATATACACCCGTGCGGCTAATGCTGCATCCCCGGTAAGTGCGACAAAGCTAGTAATCACCACTTGTGAAAATTGATAGGAAAGGTTTTCTCCAGCAGATGGAATCCCGATGGACAGAAGCTCCTTTACATCGGTTTTATTAATTTTAAAAATATCTTTTATATGAAACTTTAAAGCTAGTTGTTTATAAACAAAGTAAAACAGTGCTACAATAATAAAAATCCGGGCAACAAACATGGAATAGGCCACCCCAGCAACACCTGTTACAGGAAGGCCGAACCATCCTTTAATGGCAATAAAGGAACCGATCATACTAATCACATTCATGATGACCGTAACAACCATGGTTTCTTTTGTATGTCCGTAGCTGCGCAAAACAGCACTTAAAGCTAAAGAGATGGCTTCAAGGAAAAGAGATAGACCTATGATGGTAAGGAAGGTGTAAGCAAAATCGTAAACTTCACCGCTAAGTCCGTAAAATTTTAAAAACAAACCGCCAAAAGCAACCACAATGATGGTCATCACAACTCCAAACCAAAAATTCACACCAAAGGAAGATCTTGCAAGGCGTCGTGCCCGGTCCAATCGGTTGGCTCCTAAATTTTGACCGATAAGGATAGTCGCTCCGATGGCTGTGATGTTAAATACTAAAATAAAAATATTAAGAATCTGATTGGCTACTCCAACTCCTGCAACAGCGTTGTCTGAATATCCGCTTAAAATTAATGTAGCAACAATTCCCATACTCATATGAAGCGATATTTCGATAAAAAGAGGCCATGTGATACTAAACAATGATTGATCCTGGTACTTATTGTTCTCTACCGTCAATTTATTCTCCTTCTTTACTCAAAATCATATAAAACCTATATTACTACATTTACTCTAAATGAATATAAAAAAGTTACTCTTAAAAATTCCAGTTGGACTGATGGACAATATCCTTGTCCTATTTAACAACCGAAAACGGATATTGTGCTGAAAAGGTGAAAAGCTTACTCAAAGAGTAAGCTTAACCACTATAAACACTATCACATGTTCCAGGTTTTGGTTCATAAAAACAATGTTCTTTAAATTGACCAGATTTAGGTTGACCGTACCATGTTGGCGGGCATGGAGCATGTGGATTAAAATACCAAAGAGCAAATTTCGCTGGGTGGTCTCTCCAATAATCCAAATTCTGTTTTGCTAATCTTCTTTCAGAAGTTCTTGATCTTTGATAAAATACATTCCCTTTTTGAACAGCTTCAAAGGAATAATTTCCTCCTTGTACTTGAAAAATAACTTGGCGAATTAATCTTATATCTTTAAAGTCTAAACAATTTGCTACAAGACGATTCACAATTACATTTCCAACATATAACATTCCCTGTTGTCCTTCACCTTCAGCTTCTGCTCTCATCATCCTTGCCATTAAGTCAACGTCTGAACTTCGGTAATTTACTCTTGGCATTTTTTCACCCCAAAAATATAGTATGAAAAAAAGCCTATATTGATGTAGACTTTTTTCAAATAAAATCACCTTTCATCCTACGTCCAAATATATTTCGGTTGTTCCATTCATACTTGCGTGCAACACATAAATATTCATCTTCATTCCCCTTATGATCTTTTAGTTCTCCGTAAAAAAGATAGTCCAATCACTACGACAGTTACAGGGAGGATAAGCCAGAGCCAATTAAATGAGTGATTTTCTTCTTCGGAGTATGTTTCGTTTTCAAAATTTTCATAAGAAGATGCTGTTTCTATTTCTTCAGGCACTACCGTTTCCGATTCATTTTCATCAAAACTAACCGTTTCAGAATATAAATCTTCTTCTACTGGTTCATCTTCTGGTATTTGTACATCCATTCCTTCTAAATCAGCAAGCGTATAAACGTTCCCTTCTTCATCCGCATATGTAGGTTCAACATCGTTTGCATCGTTTAACATTAATAAAATCGTCCCAAAAACAAGCGTTTTTGATAACACATCGCCAGAAAAATAACGTGTAGATTTTGGATATTTTGTCGTAAGTGAAGAATAAGATGTCGGTTTTGTCGTTGTGTTCGTTGTACTGCTTGAGCTCGGTTTTGACGGCGAATTCTTCGGAGCCGTCGTAGACGGTTTGGTATAGCTAGGACTCGTCCCCCTCGTCCCGCCTGTTCGTGTTTTTGCCTCAGCATTGACATTACAAAGTAAAAAACTTAAAACAAGGATAGATAGCACACTAATCATCGTTTTTTTCATATATATCTCCTCCTAAAAAATAGCCAGCTCAGATTAAAGAATTGATAATGCTTAGTAGAATAATATTAACATATTTTTCCTGATAAAATACGGAAAGTAGTGCGAGTTAAATGAGAACGGCCTGTCGTTGTTCCTTTACGAAAAAAACTGTTTTTAAAAACTTTATCTAAGAGTACATCGTCTATTGTTTATGAAGGAGGGATGGACGTGGAAGAAATGACTTTGGAAGTATTAGATACAGAAGACAAAGAAGTACTTATAGACGAAATTATGAAATAGTGGCGTAAAACCCCTTTCTTCAGAAATGGGGATATAAGCCATATTTTTTTCTTTTTACTTTCAATTACTATTCCATAGTAGTATTATAAATGTATAGAACAAATGTTCCGTGAGAAGGTGAAATAAGAAATGGAGCCCCATAAAAAGAACATGAAAGAACAGAAGAAAAAAGAATTGAAAGGAGATATTGTCATACAGAAATTTCCGCTCCGTTTAACTGGGGAGGAGAGAAGATTAGTCGATACTCTACGTATGGAAGCAGCAAATCTGTGGAATGACTGCTTAGATCTCCACTGGTGGCTATATGATGCATATAAGGTTTGGACAAGTGCATCTGAAAAAAAGCAATGGTACAATGCCACCACTCATAAATTACACTCGCAAACGATTCAATCGATCATCGAGTTACATGAAGAAACATGCAAAAGAACAAGGGAGTTACGGTCAAAAGGTGAGAAGCAGTGGCGTTATCCTTGGAAATACAAAAAATTCTTTTCCGTCAAATATAAAAAAGCAGCGATTAAATTAACTGGTAAAAAGCTCAGGTTTAGCAATGGAAAACAACAATCCCCCTTAGTGATCCCTCAACCAAAGCACATTGATTTCCATACGATAAAAAGTGCCGAAATCGTTTGGCACAAAAATCAATACTGGATGCATATAGCAGTAGAAGTACCAAAACAAAAGCAGGTCCAAGGTAAAAAGGAAGCCGGCTGCGATTTAGGGCTCATCCATGCGGCCGTTTTAAGTAACGGAAAAATTCACCTCATTGTAACAGGAAGAGAACTTCGCTCGTTACAGCGCTACAGAAACAAAAGGTTGAAAGAGTTTCAGAAGCTGATTAGCCGGAAGAAGCCAGGTTCGAATA
>NZ_NUOW01000098.1:0-1012 GCF_002584635.1 Bacillus sp. AFS031507 | reverse complement strand
TTAGTAAAAAGGAATAAAGAAAATCGTGATAATACTCAATCTAAGAGTGATAAAAAAGATGCACTCGTTATCGCGGATATGGTCAAAAACGGTTATTACTCCTTTATTCGCCCATCATCAGAATCATTTGAGAAGCTTAGAGTGTTAATGTCTAATCGTGATGTGATTGTAAAACGTCTCGTAATGTCTATTAATCAAATAAATCGATGGGTAGATCTTGTCTTTCCAGAGATGAGACAAGTGTTTAAAGATGTTTCGTGCAAAGGGGCCATCGCAACCCTTCGTTTGTTTCCAACTCCTGATGAAATATCTTCAATGGAGCCACTAGATGTCATTAGGGGATGGAAGACATTAATGAAAAGACAACCAGGACCTAAAAAAGCTCAATTACTGATCAATCTAGCAAAATCTTCTATTGGAACTGGACAAGCACTTGATGCCTATAAATTCCATTTGGACCAATTATTAGAAGAATATGACCTCGCTGTAAAACAACTCGAAAGAGTTGAACAACAAGTTAAAGAAGTTCTCAACAAAATACCATTTGCAAAAAAACTACTTATGATTAAAGGAATAAGTGAAATTTCATTAGCTGGGATACTAGGCGAGTCAGGAGATCTAAGTGGATTCTCCCACGGAAACTCTCTATTACGTCATGCGGGATTACATCTAGCAGAGGCAAGTTCAGGCAAATGGAAAGGACAGATTGTCATTTCAAAGCGTGGAAGGTCAAGACTACGACGCTTCCTCTACTTAGCAACTATGAGCCTTGTGATGAATAACCCTGAGTTTAAAGCAGTCCATTCCCATAATGTGAAGGTAAAGAAGATAAAGAAAATGAAGTCAATAATGAAACTGATAGGTAAACTAGCAAGGATTTTTGTAGGAATAGCACGACGAAACGAGTCTTACTGTCCAAATAAAGTCCAAGTATTAGTCCCTTTAGCAGCATAGAAATAAAACATTAGTTATATAAAATGTATCATATAAATTAGTTAACTTTAATTTTGAA
>NZ_NUOW01000097.1:0-262 GCF_002584635.1 Bacillus sp. AFS031507 | reverse complement strand
GCTTTATCGTTTTTACGAGGACGATTCCCTCGACTCGCCATATAAGCTCAAACTATCCCTGTCGATACCATGACATCCCCATAATATAATGGCAGAGAAGAAGGGATTTGAACCCTCGCACCGGTTACCCGACCTACACCCTTAGCAGGGGCGCCTTTTCAGCCACTTGAGTACTTCTCTGTAATAAAAGCTTACGCGTTAGTTCCGTTAAGAACTTACAAGAGAAATATATCATGTCTGCCAAATGGATGATAGCTGTAAA
>NZ_NUOW01000096.1:0-4852 GCF_002584635.1 Bacillus sp. AFS031507 | reverse complement strand
AGTGAATTTGGAAAGTTTATTTGGATTGAAGATCCTGAAGGTCGACTGGTCGAGCTTTGGGAGAAATAACGAGTTGTAATTCATTTGCTATTGAGCTAACGGGTGCAAGAGTTAAATAAGGGACCTCTGCGGCGATCCCTTTTTCTTGTTGTGCTAACGTGGCAGGTTAGTTGAAGAATAAATCACTTTAATTTGTTAAAATAAAAAACAAATGGATAATGGAAATTCGCTAAAATGATAAATTAAAGGTGAGAATTTTTTGAGTGATTTCTTTTGGAATATTTTTATATTGTTCTCTGGGCTTATGCTGTTATGGCTTGGTATTTTTTCTTTAAATAAAAAAAAGTATCAAAATCCTGATACATGTATGCAATAGATTTTAACTATTACACCCTTACCACGAATTATTAATTATTGGCTTATAAAAATACTGTTTTTAGTTTCAGGACTTCTGTGTTTATTTGCTATTACTTATACATTATTTACTCAATAAGAGGAATTACTAATTGCAGCTAATGGGTGCTTTAGCGAAAGATCAGAGCTGCCAATTGTGGCAGCTTTTCTTATTGTGCTAACGGAGCAGGTTAGCTGAAGAACAGGATAGAAATATAGATGTTTTTATGTCGTATTTGACTAATACTGTGCAGTAATTCTTCTAAAGATGGACATCCTTTAATTAAAATTACCATGTCTAAAGGAGGCGGATTTTGGTGAATCCAGGAGAAGAATTATTGTACATGGTTACTGTATTATCGATAATCCTTCCGTGACATAGAGCAAATTAGTATATTCGTCCTCTTTCTTTCAATTCGGGCTTAAAAATCATCTCTTGCCATTTGTAGAAACCATAAATAATAACAGATAGAGCAACGAAAAGAATAAATCGTTCCCACGAAGAAATATTAACCAATTTGTAAATCCCTAAAATATCTTGAAACAAATAATGAATGGGGAAAATAGCAAACATGAAATCCAATAAGATGTTAGTAACAAGATATATCCAAAATTTTCTGTAAGTAAAATAAAAAATCCATAAAGTTATTACCGGAAAACAATGAAGTTCCTTATATTGATGATTGCTATGCTTTAAATGTAACCTCAGAGGAAACAGTTTATATTTACTATTACTCGGACTTTCCTTTAATGAAAATTGAAAAGAATGATTATGAAATATTTAATAATATTCCAGTTGAAGGTAGCAAAGCGTTTGCGATCATGAATAACTTTGTCTTGTTCAATAATGGTTATGACGAAGAAGGTAAAATACATTTGTACTCAATGAAAAATAATTGCTTACAAAGTTTCAATCTATTAAATTTGAATGGCGATATCCTTAATTATGATGATTCTGTGGGAGTAAATTCTTCTTTGAAAAGGATAAAGATATATATCTGTTAAATTTAGAGGACTTTTTAAAATCCATATAAATTAATAAGCTTACTTCATAAATGAGAAAGACTATTCTTATTCAAGTAACGCATGCTTTACTTCAACAAGGGGTAAAGCCTTTTTCTTATTCAAGTAACGGGCAGGATAGTTGAGGAAGCTCTTTCGACGAAAAGGACATTCCTGGTAGTACAGAGATGCCCTTTTTTACTGTTTGATTAGAATTTAAAGTCTAGAATCATCTTACTGGTTTCACCTGTAAACTTATAATTATAAGACCCTTTTAAGCTTTCTAAGTCACCGGTAGCTTTGATGATTGTTGCTGGAGAATCTAGATCTCCTTTATCAAATATTCCTTGCTCTATAGCCGTAAATGTCCCCTGTTTTCCCTTGTAAGTTCCTTCGAAATGCAGAAATCCGGAAATTTTAGAAGTGGCCAAGTGACCATCATCTATAGTAGAGTCTATATAAAATAATAAATATTCAACAAAGGCTTTTCCTGTTAATTCACCCTCAATATCATATTCAACATGGGCAATATTAATAGGGAATTCTTTTCTAGTGTCGTCTACTGGCTTTTCATCCCATTTGCTTACTGTAAATGTTACCTCCATACGTAAATCTCCCTTCATTATTAAATAGTAATTCACCTCCAGTATAATATCCAAAAAGCACCATTATCAATAATAGCATAGGATTGTTTTTATTAATTTTTCTTTACGAACTTTGTGAAATATTACACTTAAAGTAACGGGTGTGTTAGTTGAACAGGCTATCGAAAATGGATAGGAGAAATAGCTCAGTATAGTGAACTGAGCCATTTTATTTTCATTACAAAAACAGATACAAAAAGCGGTACAAATTTAATTACATTTTTAATTGCATTTTCGGGTTTTTCGATAGGAAACGGAACCCGTTAGCTTTATGAACCTCTCTTATCGACCGGCGACCCTCTTTTTTTCGGTGGACGGGCTTTATAAATTAAATTTTCCCTTTAGAGGAACATCCGCTACCACAGCTTGAACCGCTAGCATGATCGCCTCCATGCCCATAATCGTTTACTACGTGTTAAAATTTATAAAAGTTTCATTACTTATCAAAAAATAACAAGCGTAACGATAGGTTATCAATTTTTTCCTTTAGTTCCAAAAGTAGCATTAGATAAAAAAATTTATCTGTTCTGCAACTTTATTTAACTTTCTCCCAAACTACTTTCCTCTCCAATTTCTTAATATCCTTCTTTCATTAACCTGCAACCTTTAATAGGATAAGAATAAGGCTGTCGCAACAGCCTTTTTCTTTGATATACAAGCGCACCGATTTCAAAAAGTATATAACTTATCAGTCCCCTTTTTCTGTTAAACACTCTTCTTCGGGCTTCATTTTTATCTGTTTCCACTTTTCAATGCCCACTTTGCGAAATTGAGCAATTTCGATGTCAGTTCCATTTGTTAATGTAATAAACATTAAACAATGATCAGCACCATCCCTACCGTGAAAACAAATATTTTTAACATATCCACTTTTTATAGTTGGGTATATTACCTGAATTAACTTGCACCAATTTCCATATTTCACCTCTATTACTGATTCCCCATCATGACTCCATCCATGATAAGGTGCGCATAGAAAGTCCTCCTGATGCTGTTGCAAATCTGATATTCGATAACCTCCTTCTTCGTGAATAAGCTGGATAAATCCGTATGAATAGCCAAAATACTCAGCCCTCTTGCCCTCAAACCCCTCTATCGTTTCAATTTCATAAAAAAACCTTAATCCCCGTTTTCCATCTGGCACTTGACAAAGCTTTATCAAATTCGTATGACCTACACCAGCAAATAAATTTAAATAATCTTCATAGCTTAATTTTATTTGATAATTCTTAGACAAAAAATTGTATGCAAGCGGAAATGGAATAAGTGCTTGACCAATCGAACCGCAACTTCGCCCTCCCATATTTTCTGCTTCACGCAAAATACTAAAATAATTAAGCAGGGTATCTTCTGGGGTTCTAGTTAATTCTTTTGGTACTTGAATTTGGTCATGAGTTTTTTCATAATATGGTAAGAAAAAATCCCCATTATTAAATCTCAAATTTAAAGTTGGTAAACATGATGGACGAAAATACTTTTGTTGATAAGAAGTGGTGTCCATTTGATTTCGTAATAACACATTCATCACCCCATATTTAGTTTATGGGTGAACGAAAGATACGTGTAACCTGGATTTCTCCCTGTTTTGCATATAATTCTAATTCCATCAACTTAAGTTCTTTATTAACCAATAAGGCCTAGTTTATTATTCTATTTGTTTAATTACTTTTGCGGGATTACCGCCTACTACTACATTATTTGGTACATATCATCTTGTTATAGTCCTTCATATTTTAGGATTGGTTATTAGGTTCCACAGTTATGACGACATTACCTTTTTTGTGTCCTTTTTCGACATATCTATGAGCCTCAATGATCTCTTCAAACGCATAGGATCTGTCAATGACCACTTTTAACTTCCCCGTCTCAACAAGTTCTTTAAGAAAATCTAGAGCTTCTGAAGTTTCAGGTGAGTTTTGACTCAATATTAGTTTTTTGCTGCTTGTCAATTTAGTCCATAGCATTCGAACACCTGGTAACGGTACAGTGACATTTATATAGGTTCCGTCCTTCTTTAGCGATTTCATACAATCCGAAAACGAACTCTTGTCAACCGCTTCAAAGATCACATCATAAGTCTCGCCTTTACTCGAAAAATCTTCTGCAGTGTAATCAATTACCTGATCCGCTCCAAGAGATTTTACCAATTCTATATTTGTGGTACTGCATACCCCTGTAACATTTGCTCCGAGATACTTGGCAATCTGAACTGCATAACTTCCTACGCTTCCTGAAGCACCATAAACTAGAACCCTTTGACCGCTCTGAATATTAGCTTTTCTAAGAAAATACAATGCAGTGCGTGCTCCAATCGGAATGGCAGCTGCTTCCTCATATGTTAAATTGGAGGGCTTAATAGATACTGGTCCATCTTCAGGCAGACACTTATACTCGGCATAAGCACCAAAACCCAATAGAGAAGCAGCAAAAACCTGATCGCCTTCCTGAAACCTTTTGACATCTTTTCCTACTGACTCAACTTCCCCAGCTAACTCCATCCCCAATGTAGTTTTTTTGGGTTGTCTAAAACCAAGTGTTATTCGGGCAGGCAGCCAAAAAGCGGGAGGAACTGTAAAACTCCGTGCCCGAATATCTGCTACTGTTACGGTTGTCGCTTTTATTTTTACCAGGATTTCATTTTCCTTAGGAGAGGGTTTTTCTATCTCTTTCAGTTGAAGAACGTCGGGGGGGCCGTATTTTGTGTACTCAATTGCGCGCATTTATTCTCCTCCAATTCGTTATATTCATTAATATCTACGAAGAGCTACCAATAAATAGAACAAGGGTTCACTCCTTAAACTCCCTCAGTTTAA
>NZ_NUOW01000095.1:0-2766 GCF_002584635.1 Bacillus sp. AFS031507 | reverse complement strand
AAATCGCAGCCGGCTTCCTTTTTACCTTGAACCTGCTTTTGTTTTGGTACTTCCACTGCTATATGCATCCAGTATTGATTTTTGTGCCAAACGATTTCGGCACTTTTTATCTTATGGAAATCAATGTGCTTCGGTTGAGGGATCACTAAGGGGGATTGTTGTTTTCCATTGCTAAACCTGAGCTTTTTACCAGTTAATTTAATCGCTGCTTTTTTATATTTGACGGAAAAGAACTTTTTGTATTTCCAAGGATAACGCCACTGTTTCTAACCTTTTGCCCGTAACTCCCTTGTTCTTTTGCAGGTTTCTTCATGTAACTCGATGATCGATTGAATCGTTTGAGAGTGTAATTTATGTGTGGTGGCATTGTACCATTGCTTTTTTTCAGATGCACTTGTCCAAACCTTATAGGCATCATATAGCCACCAATGGAGATCTAAGCAGTCATTCCACAGATTTGCTGCTTCCTTACGTAGAGTATCAATTAATCTTCTCTCCTCGCGGTTAAACGGAGCGGAAATTTCCGAATGACAATATCTCCTTTCGATTCTTTTTTCTTCTGTTCTTTCAAGTTCTTTTTATGGGGTTCCATTTATTTTTTCACCTCTCAACAGAACATTTGTTCTGTATACTCATTATACTACTATGGAATAGAAATTGATAGTAAAAAGAAAAAAATATGGCTTATATCCCCATTTCTGAAGAAAGGGGTTTTACGCCACTATTTGATAAAAGTCCACCAATCATAAATAAAATTTTAATGAGAAAGAAATTGAACGAGATTGGTAATGGGGTTATATACTTAATTTGCTCAATTGGTTAAACTCTTTTTTTTCTCCTGTTTTCTTAGTTTTTCATACACTCTTATTGTCCAACATTAACCAGTTGGTTTGCGCTTACATTGCTGATATACTAGGAAGTGGCTGCAAAAGCCATCTGAAAAATTACTACATGGTTTGGACAATTGGCGCCGTTGTTCACACCGAATGACTTGAGTGATTGCTTTTATATTCTTTAAATCAGAAAATTCGATTAAATTTTTACATATTTATACTTGATAAAAAAGACTTTTTCACTTTATGATTGTGTTGTTTAACTCTATTGGTTCTCTTAGTTTTTTTTTGTACTTTTTCTTCAACTCCCTCAGTTTGATACGGATATCTCTCAAATGCTCACTTATTCGCAGGATTTCATAACCCTTGTAATTGGATTTACGGGTAAATGAAATGAGTTCAGATCATTTTGGCTTCGTGAAGGCATAGTTAAATAGAGGAGTCAGCTACCACTCCATATTTTACCATATAATGCACATCTCCACGCCGCCCCTGGAGGCTTTCCCTCCCATGTCTCAACGGGTCAATTGCCCTCTCATTCCTTCGTCATGCCTATCCAAGGGGTGGAGGCCAGTTATGCTATCCTGATGGGTCACCGTGCCCTTTTGTTGAAGAAACCTGGTACTCCGTGCATATTTGAAATCCTACGAATAAGACAACATTCAAAAATTAAAGTTAACTATTTTCACTGATGCTATATATAACTAATGTTTTATTTTTATGCTGATAAAGGGATTAATACTTGAATTTTATTAGGACAGTACGACTCGTTTCGTCGTGCAATTCCTACAAAAATCCTTGCTAGTTTTCCTATCAGTTTCATTATTGATTTCATTTTCTTTATCTTTTTAACTTTCACATTATGGGAATGGACCGCTTTAAATTCAGGGTTATTCATCACCAGGCTCATAGTTGCTAAGTAGAGGAAGCGGCGGAGTCTTGATCTTCCACGCTTTGAAATGACAATCTGACCTTTCCATTTACCTGAACTTGCTTCAGCTAAATGTAATCCTGCATGACGTAATAGAGAGTTTCCGTGGGAGAATCCACTTAAATCTCCTGACTCACCTAGTATCCCAGCTAATGAAATTTCACTTATTCCTTTAATCGTAAGTAGTTTTTTTGCATATGGTATTTTAGTGAGAACTTCTTTAACTTGTTGTTCAACTCTTTCGAGTTGTTTTACTGCGAGGTCATATTCTTCTAATAATTGTTCTAGATGGAATTTATAAGCATCAAGTGCTTGTCCAGTTCCAATAGAAGTTTTTGCTAGATTGATCAGTAATTGAGCTTTTTTAGGTCCTGGTTGTCTTTTCATTAATGACTTCCATCCCCTCTGGATATCTAGTGAATCCATTGAAGATATTTCATCTGGAGTTGGAAACAAACGAAGGGTTGCGATTGCTCCTTTGCACGAAACATCGTTAAACACTTGTCGCAACTCTGGAAAGACAACATCCACCCATCGATTTATTTGATTTATAGACATTACGAGACGTTTTACAACCACATCACGGTTAGACATTAGAACTCTAAGTTTCTCAAATGATTCTGAGGATGGGCGAATAAAGGAATAGTAGCCGTTTTTGACCATATCTGCGATCACTAGTGCATCTTTTTTATCACTCTTTGATTGTGTATTATCACGATTCTCTTTATTCCTTTTTACTAAGTGGGGATTGACTGTTACTACCTCAATGTTTTGGTTATATAACCATTTTGATAGGTTAATCCAGTAATGGCCTGTAGGCTCCATACCTACTATTGCTGCATCTAAGTTTTTTAATCTTTTTAAATCTTGAATCCAGTTTAATAGTTTAACGAACCCCTCTTCATTATTTTCAAATGTAATAGGATCTCCAACTACGATTCCACGGAAGTTAACTGCTCTTGCGACGTGTAGTTGTTGAGCGATATCCACACCAACAATAAG
>NZ_NUOW01000094.1:0-399 GCF_002584635.1 Bacillus sp. AFS031507 | reverse complement strand
TGTCTTCCCGACCATTCTTCTTACTTCTTATGGGGCCTTAGCTCAGCTGGGAGAGCGCCTGCTTTGCACGCAGGAGGTCAGCGGTTCGATCCCGCTAGGCTCCACCTTAATTAAATAGTATATTTGGCGGTGTAGCTCAGCTGGCTAGAGCGTACGGTTCATACCCGTAAGGTCGGGGGTTCGATCCCCTCCGCCGCTACCAAATATTGAGGACCTTTAGCTCAGCTGGTTAGAGCAGACGGCTCATAACCGTCCGGTCGTAGGTTCGAGTCCTACAAGGTCCACCATTAGTTTCATAATGTACTCGGAGGAATACCCAAGTTTGGCTGAAGGGATCGGTCTTGAAAACCGACAGGCGGGTCATACCGCGCGGGGGTTCGAATCCCTCTTCCTCCTCCA
>NZ_NUOW01000093.1:0-695 GCF_002584635.1 Bacillus sp. AFS031507 | reverse complement strand
ACTCCTATGGAATTGGCCACCAAGCAGCCTCATGAGATTATTATGGGCTGGAAATCTCTGATGAAGAGGCAACCTGGATTAAAAAAGGCCCAATTACTCCTCCAGGTAGCCAAGAATTCCATCGGTTCAAGACAAGCACTAGATGCTTATAAATTTCATTTGGAGCAATTACTTGAAGAATATGATTTAGCAGTAATACAACTCGAAAGAGTTGAAAAGCAAGTTACCGATGTATTGAATAAAATTCCTTATGCTAAAAAGCTGCTTACCATTAAGGGAATTAGTGAAATATCTTTAGCTGGCATATTAGGTGAAGCTGGAGATATTAGTGGATTTTCTCACGGTAATTCGCTACTTCGACATGCTGGTTTACACCTAGCTGAAGCTAGTTCTGGAAAGTGGAAAGGGCAAATTGTTTTATCAAAACGTGGAAGGTCAAGGCTACGGAGATTCCTTTACTTAGCTACAATGAGCCTTGTGATGAACAACCCAGAATTTAAAGGAATCCACACCCATAATGTTAAGGTTAAAAAAATGAAGAAAATGAAATCAATTATGAAATTGATTGGTAAGTTGGCTAGAATTTTTGTAGGAATGGCTCGAAGAAATGAATCCTATAATTCTGAAAAACTTCAAACAATAACACCTATGGCAGCTTAGTGCGAATGGAATATTAGAATATCACTCGTTCTTAT
>NZ_NUOW01000092.1:0-350 GCF_002584635.1 Bacillus sp. AFS031507 | reverse complement strand
TTGGTTCCATCCCAACAATTGCTTCACATAGGTTGTTTAATCCTTGAAGATTTTTAATCCATTTTAGGAAACTAGTAAATCCTTCTTCATCATTTTTGAATGTAAGAGGATCTCCGACAACAATTCCACGGAAATTTACGGCTCTGGCGACATGAAATTGTTGTGCAATATCCACGCCGACAACAAGATGTTTAACGGAAATTCTTTCTATTAGTTGATTTTGTTTGTTCTGCATTTTAAACTTCATAGTAGGGTTCCTCCTAAAGTTGTGAGTTAGAGTGGTGTCTATACTCATATCTTACTGAGGAGCCCTATTTTTTTCAAAGTCGAAAAATAACGATCTACAGGAA
>NZ_NUOW01000091.1:0-350 GCF_002584635.1 Bacillus sp. AFS031507 | reverse complement strand
CGTCAGCATAGAAAAGATGATAGGATTCTGTATTATCTTGGTTAACTGTTTTCTTTACCAATCTCATTCCTAAAATTTTTGTATAAAATTCATAATTTTTTTCCGCTTTTCCAGTTAATATTGATACATGATGTAGTCCTAAGAGTTCCATCTCATTTCACTCCCGTCACAATATTAGCTTAATTCTTTTGTTTGAAATTAAGGTTCCCCTTTAATGGGTAAAAGCTCTCGTAAAGACCATATTTATTAGAATAAAAATGCATCTAAGGCATATCGACCAGGACCAATTAAAGCAATACCAATTGCAACTGAAAGCAAAGTTAAGTTGTATTCATATCCATTTGCTGTTG
>NZ_NUOW01000090.1:0-245 GCF_002584635.1 Bacillus sp. AFS031507 | reverse complement strand
GACTCCCTTCACCCGCACCAAATGTTTCACTTGAATTAATTTGGTTAGTGTGTTATGATTGTTTTTGTCGCTAATTATCGTGCGGTCGTGGCGGAATGGCAGACGCGCTAGGTTGAGGGCCTAGTGGGGGCAACCCCGTGGAGGTTCAAGTCCTCTCGGCCGCACCAAATAAGTTGTTGACAAACAATATCGAGTCTGGTATACTTTAAAAGTTGACTCCAATACATGCGCCCTTAGCTCAGCTG
>NZ_NUOW01000008.1:0-36211 GCF_002584635.1 Bacillus sp. AFS031507 | reverse complement strand
GACGTTGCCAGGCATATTAAGGACAACCTGAAAAGGTTGTCTTTTTGTTATGCGTTGGAAATTATATTGTGTTCGAGGATTAGCAATTTATGAGAATGTAAGTGATAGGTGGTCGCTCTGGAAGGTTCACAGTGCCCGTGAAGGGGGAAAAATCCATTCAAGTGCAATTTGTTGAGGACAGCTGCTGATGAGAGAATGTAAGACATGGATACTATTTCTAGTAGCAGTTCCCGAAACTTACTATAGGTACCATACCCATGTCTCACAAATACATTCATGATCTTTTCGTTTTATTCCTCTTGTATACTTAATGAATACGCTTTATTAAAGGTTTACAACATTTTGGTTTACCAATGCACGTCGCCGTTCGAGTTCTACATCCATCGCCGCTCGTTTATCATCAAGTTTATAGAAAAACATCGTAATTCCAATCAGTACACAAATGGCCATTGGGACCCAGATAAAGCAGATTTCAATATAGTTTAAAGCGGTTGCAGTTTGTTTTGCATTTGGAACATAACCGCCCAATTTCAGGATAACTCCTACAAGTGCACTTCCAAGGCCCAAGCTTACTTTTACAAAAAATCCTTGGAAAGCGGCAATCATCCCAGCAATGCTTCGATTGTTTTTGTACTCTGAATAATCAATAACATCTGGCTGAATCGCAAATGTGGTGCCGAAGATGCCATAAATCCCAAGCCCAGTAATCGCCAAACCGGCAATCAGTAAGACAGGTGAGGTCTTTCCAAAATAAATCACAAAATCTCCAACCATATAAATGACTGTACTTATAAGCAATACATTTTTCTTGGGCATCTTCTTTTGAAGCCAAGGTAAAAGCAGCAGCATTGGCAGACCAGAGAGAATACCGAATAGTCCTACAAACGTCAGCCAATCCGTATGGCCCAAATTATACGTGAAATAGTAGATCACGGTTGTATTTCTAATGACAAAAAGACCAAAATAGAGAAAGTTCAAGATAAAGAAAATAACGGCAGGGCCAGTCAATCCTTTAAAATCCTGTTTAAAAGAAGATTTTCCAGGTTGGACGGTTGGCGGAACCACCTCTTTTGTATTCATAAAGGTAAACACAAATACGATCACCGCCGCGATGCCATAAACGGTCATCGTAATGAAATAACCTTTTTGGTTATCTCCTTGACCGAAGAAATTGACCATCGGCGTCGTAATCGACATAACTAAAGCGGTTCCAATTAACGCACAAATCATTCTAGTCGATACTAACCAGTTTCGCTCATGGTTATCTGAGGTTAACCTTGGTACAATCGTATTTAAAGGGATATTGACCACCGTATAAGCAATATTCAACAAACAATAAGTGATATAAGCCCATAAAATTTTTCCTGACATACTGAAATCAGGAACAATAAAGGTCATGACCGTAAAGACAGCAAACGGAATCGCTCCGATCAGGAAGTAGGGTCTTCCTTGCCCCCACCTAGTACGAGTCCGATCCACCAATAATCCCATACCCGTATCGGCAAAAGCATCAATGACTTTGGTTACTAACATTAAAGTACCAGCTACGGTTGCGGTTATTCCAAAGACATCCGTATAAAAAAACAGCAGGTAAGACGCCATTGTACTAAATACGAGGTTGCAGGCGAAGTCGCCCGCCCCATATCCAATTCTTTTTTTCCATATATTCATTTCTATCACATATCCTTTTTTTTAATTGGTAAAGCATATGCTCAAATCATGTTGTAGACAGTCTTGTCAACGTTTTCATATCAGACTTTAAATTTTGATAGATAGATTTATAAACATGGTAATAGTCATTATATTTCCTATGATTCTCTTTATTTGGCATAATCTTCTCATCGAGAACCTGCCATTTCTTCACATCTTCATAAGAGAGGAGACCCGTACCAATTCCAGCCAGCATGACATCTCCCATATTTGCTTCTACATCATGAATCGGGCAGACAACTGGATAGCCTGTGACATCGGCAAAGATTTGTCTCCACAATTTTGACTTTGTGACACCACCTGCAAGCAAGATATATTCTCCAAGATCTTCTCCGGTCGCTTCGATTGCATCTCGTAAAGAGAACGCAACCGCTTCCAGAAATGCGCGATAAATATGAGCTTTTGTATGTGCCAATGAAAGTCCCACGATGGTACCTTTTGCATCGGAATCCCAAATTGGACTTCTCTCTCCCATAAAGTAAGGAAGGACAATCAAACCTTCGCTTCCAACCGGAATGTTAGCTGCCTGTCCATTTAACACATCATAGGCATTTTTCCCGCCAGCTTTTTCTACTTTCAATTCATATTGACACATCGTTTGACGGAACCATTTCACTATGGCTCCAGCTGTAGCTCCACCTGCAAAATAATAAGAAAGTCTTTTGGCATCATATAAATAGGGCCAAACAATCAAATCTTTTCCTTTCACTGGTTTATCGGAAATGAAGGCTGCACACATCGAAGTTCCAATTGCGGCTGCATAAATACCAGATTCAAAAACACCGAGGCCGATATTGGCAGCACCGCAGTCAATACCACTGGCGATCACTGGCATTCCTTCAGAAAGTCCCAACTCAACTGCGGCTTCTTTTGTCAATCCACCCACAATATCGGTTGATTCCACGATTTTTTCTGGCATCATCGAAAGAGGAATTCCCATCGCATCCATCATGCCATTTGACCAGGTTCTGTTATTCATATCAAAAATTCCGCCGATATTTCCAGCAGAAGAATAATCAATGGCAATTTCTCCGGTCAGTTTATAAATGACATAATCATTTGGTGGGAGAAAGAGCTTGGTTTTCTTCCAGTTTTCCGGTTCATGATTTTTCATCCATAACATTTTGGTATAGCCATAATAAGGGTCGGCTCCATTATGGGTAATTTCGAGAAGTTTTTCTTCCCCGATATGATCTATTATCCACTTTGTTTCCGCTTCTGCTCTTCGATCCATCCATATCATGCACGGCCTAACAGGTTCCATTTTTTCGTCCAATGGAATTCCTGAACCTCCATATAGACCGCTAATGGCGATACCACGTATTTTCTCCGCTGGAATTCCAGCCTTTTGTACCGTGTTTTTAATCGAGGTTTTCGCTGCATCAAGCCAAACCTCTGGCCATTGCTCTGCCCATAAAGGCTTTGGGGTCAATACATCGTATTCCTGTAAATCTTGAGCAATCAGATTGCCTTCTGTGTCCATTAGGATGGTTTTGGTACCGGATGTTCCGATATCTGTACCGAGTAGATAGTTCATAGATAGTCCTCCTAAAGAATCTATTAGTCTATTAAATGCAAGTGAAAGCTCCATCGATGACAAAGTCAGATCCCGTCGTAAAGCTGCTAGTGTCTCCTGCTAGATAAACACAGATGGACTGAAGTTCTTCTGGTCGACCCATTCGGTGAAGCGGTGCCATTTCATTCCACTGTTCGATCAACGGCTGTAAGCTTGGAGAATTTAATGTAAGTTCTGTTCCAATATATCCAGGACTGATACAATTTACGCGCACATTTCTTGTTGCCCATTCCACTGCCAGAGATTTTGTCAACTGGATCACTCCTGCTTTAGAAGCATTGTAGGAGCACTGTGGTTGTGGCACATTCACAATATGTCCAGACATAGAAGCAGTATTAATAATTGAACCGCCACCTTGTTTTAACATGACTTTTCCAGCTGCTTGGGCCGTTAGAAATACACCGGTAAGATTAATATCGATGACTTTTCTCCACTGTTTAAAGGTCATTTCCTCTGCTGGTACGTTCATGCAGATTCCTGCATTACAGAAGGCAACATCTAAACGTCCAAATACTTCTAGTATGGTTTCAATCATAGCATCAACATCTGCTGGGTTAGTGACATCTGCCTTGATGGCAATCGACTTGATTCCATTATTTTCTTCAAGTTCCTTCGCTGTCTTTGTGGCTTCCTCGATATCCAAGTCCACAATTGCTATATCTGCTCCTGCTTCAGCGAAAGCAGTTGCAACGCTTTTACCAATACCCCTTGCACCACCTGTTACAAAAATTTTCTTTCCGTCCAGTCTCATTTTTTCAATAATCCCCATTTTTCCCATTCCCTTTTAGTTAATTTATTTTATAAAATGCTTTTATAAAATACATTTACATAATAAAACTATTTTCCCCGATAGTCAATAATTATAAAATTTAAAATTAGCAGACACCTTTGACAAAGCTGTGAATGTATCCGCTCTTATGATATATTTATAAGAGTTAAAGTAAATGTTTTTATAAAATTAGTTTATAAAATGGGGTATTTTCCATGGACAATAGCATCACGTTTAAAGATATAAAAAAAGGCAATTACTCATCGATCTACCATCTCATTTATCAATATGAGAAGCTTTCAAAACAAGAAGTTGCCAATCAGCTTCATTTGAGTTTACCGACGGTCACCCAGAACCTCGTTCGCTTGGAAAAAGAAAAATTGATTGAGAAGAGCGGGCAGTTTGAATCTTCGGTGGGAAGGCGTGCAGCTGCTTATGCCATTTGCCCTCAGGCTAGGATCAGCATTGGGGTAGAGATTCAGAAGGGGACTGTACAGATTCTGGCCATTGATTTGCGTGGGCATGCCTTTCAACAAGAGAGACTGGCGATGGAGTATTCTAATGAAGATGGTTATTACAAAGAGGTAAGCCAAGCTGTACAGTCTTTCATCTCCTCTCTCGATGTGAAAGAAGAGCAGGTTCTTGGGATTGGTTTTGCTGTCCAAGGATTAACGTCGAATGACGGAAAGAAAATCACTTATGGAAAAATATTGATCTCTACAGGATTAGATATTGAGGTTTTTGCACAGTATCTCCCTTATCCCTGTATGTTTTTACATGATGCCAAGTGTGCCGCTACAACAGAGCTATGGGTAAGAAATGATATTGGAGATGCTGTCTATCTCTCGATTGGGCCGCACCTTGGGGGTGCTATTATCATAGATGGTCAAATTTATATGGGAAAAGAAGGACATAGTGGAACGATAGAACATATGACAATTAATCCTGATGGTCCTTCTTGTTACTGCGGAAACAAAGGATGCATGGAAACGTATAGCTCTGTTAATGCGCTTCTAGAAGAAGATGAATCATTAGATTTTTTCTTCCAACAGGTACGTTCTAGAATCCCTTCTTATGTTGAGAGGTGGAATTGCTTTTTAGATAATTTAGCATTTTCAATCAACAATATACATCTTGTCCTTAACAGAGAATTTATTATCGGTGGACATATATCTCCATACTTAAAGGAAGAAGATATTGAAATTCTTCATGAAAAAGTTAATAAAAAAACAGCATTTCCAAATAATGAACCATTTATTCATATTAGCCGTTCACCTGCTAATGGCGTACCTATAGGTGCTGCCATACCGTTTATTCAATCATTTTTGAATGAGATTTAATAATGTAAATTTTTCATAAACTTGGTGTCCAAAGCTAATTTTGTTTACAGCCGGAATTTTGTCGACAAACAGTTCTATATATACGATGAGAATAATCACGTCTTTGCTGAAACACAGGATTTTGATAACCTTCTATATTTATTCTGTTAACTAGTTTTACTAGAGGACACTCAGTAAAAAGCCACATATTTGAATGGGGAGAAATCCTAATTCAGCTGCCCACCTGGGTTCCCTTTTTCAAAAAGGCTTTGTTGGAGACAGCTATCGACAGTCTTTTCAGGTATTTTAAGTGATAAATCCAGTCATGACGGATGCTGAGGCAAGTTTTAACCAATCGTTTGTGTAGTAGGGAAAAGACGGGAAATTAATAGAATTATGTATGTTTATTTGAATCCTATCTGATTTTGTGGAAAGTTGAGATATTTCCTGCGGAATTTACTTCCGTTTCTCGACAATTTTCATTCTTGCCTGGCAGGAGAGGCTCTTATAAATCAATACTTGTAGATTTTTTAACTAAACGTTTGAGTAGTATAGCTTAAATAGAAATTAATCGAACGGCTGTCGATTAGTGACAAAAGTGGTTTGGACCGTTTCTTTCCCCAATTTTAAGACCATTTTTCAACAATTTATTTATGCCTTGGGGAAGGCTGATTCATATTTATCAAGGAGTGCAGCCATTCTAATCAAACGATTGATTGAAAGGGAAACTTGAGGGAAATGGGCGAGGTTTGTTTCATTTGTATCTATCAGGTGGTATGGTTAAATTAAAATATGTGAACAAAAGGAGGGCCATTGGCCCTCCTTTGTCTATTGCATAATTTGAATTGTCCCCCCGTCCCTAAATTTGAACTGGAACTTGAATTTCGAATGTAATCTCATTTGGTTTATCTGTGATTGTAATATCGACGTGCATAATTTGCAGCGCATCGCCGGTTATGTGATATCCGGTTTCATCAAGATATTCCAATATCTTACTCAAACTTTCGCTTCGATTCCATAATAATTCCCCGTTATAACGAATACACGCAAATAACCCAGCAGGAACCGTCATTTGACACTGTTTTGGTATTTTTTCTTTATTTTTTGCCACTACAAAAATAATGGATGGTTCTTCAAATCGTTTCGCTCTAAGATCCGCTTCCTGGATGATAATGCCTAGTCTATTACTAGCCAGAATTGGTGTCTTCTCGGTGAGCATATTCTCTAACCTTATAACACCATAACTGAGTTCCAAATTATTATTTATTTTTTCATTTAAGGTAATTAACTTCCTTCTTCCTATTTCGCGGAAAAACACCGATTGAAGTTCTTTTTCTTTCGCTACATGCTCCAAGTATCCAATTTTCCCCCGAATATTTTCCTCCAAGTCATGTAACTCGTTCAGTTTTGACACAAGTTCCGTATGTTTGGTTTTCAGAATATCCAAGGACTTATTAAAATTACGTTCATTAAAATAATCCTTTATTTCATCCGTACTCATCCCAAGTTGCCGCAACTCTTTAATGGTCCCTAAAACTTCATATTGAAAAATAGAATAGTAGCGATACCCCGAATCGGGATCGACATATTGAGGTTTGAATAGGTCAATCCGATCATAGTGGCGTAAAGTCTCCGTTGTTACCCCTCTTAACCTAGCCATTTCTCCAATGGTTAATTTTTCCTTTATTTTCAGTGAAATCACCCCCCCTAAAAAATATAATACACCTATTGACCTTTGTGTAACAATAAGGTTTACAATAAAAATACGAAATGTTCTAAATAATCTAGGAATTAAATTTATTAACACGGAGGGAGTTGAGTTATGAAACAGAAAGCGCTTGCAAGAACACTTACTTTGTCACAGGTTGTTTTTTTAGGGATTGCATGGAATAACCCCATGGTGTTTTTTAATACCTATGGAATTGCTGCCGTTACCTCAAGAGGTGTTATTACGACTGCATACATTATTGCTTTTCTAGCAATACTTTTTACAGCTCTCAGCTATGGTAAGATGGCGAAAGCCTACCCGATCTCAGGTTCAGCCTATTCCTTTACGCAAAAATCTATTAATTCTGAGGTTGGGTTCATTGTCGGTTGGACGATTATGCTTGATTATATATTAACCCCTATGGTTACCTGCTTGATGTCCACTGTCTTTTTAAGTGCTGTATTTCCTGGAATCCCGCATTATGTGTGGGTAATTGTGTTGACTGCAAGCATCGTATCTCCGAGCATACTAGGTGTGGAGATCTCAGCAATAATGAGTAAAATTTTTGTTATTGCTCAAGTCATTTTTGTTTGCCTTTTCTGGATATTATCCTTCAAAAGTTTATCAGAAGGAGTAGGGGCGGGTAGTCTTTTCTCAATTAAGCCATTGTTTGATGCAGATGTTTCCTTGTCCGTTATCTTGGCAGGTGCTACCATTCTTTGCTTTAGTTTTCTTGGTTTTGACTCACTCACCACTTTATCAGAGGAAACAATCAATCCCGAAAAAACGATCCCAAGAGCGATTATTATCATGCTATTGTTTATCGGAGTTTTGTATATTGGCTCTTCTTACTTAGCACAATTGGTGCATCCGGGCATTTCATTCAAACATGCTGATTCTGCAGCACTTGAAATTGCAATGCTTATCGGAGGAAACTTATTTAAGTCCGTTTTTATTACAGCAGTGATTATTGGTAATTTCTCTTCAGGGATCGCTTCAATCACAAGCGCATCGCGAGTGTTATATGCGATGGGACGAGATTCCGTATTACCCAAAAATATATTTGGATACATTCATCCTAAATTTAAAACACCGTCACTTGGCATCCTTGTGATTGGCGTAGTTTCTTTACTCGCAATTCCATTAACCCTAGAACAAGTTATTAAGTTTATCAATTTTGGAGCGTTAATTGCCTTTACATCTGTAAATCTGTCTGTTATCGCCCATTATTTTATCAAAAATCATAAGCGTTCTTTTATGGATTGCATTCGGTACCTATTATTACCACTCATTGGGGCAGCGTTTACGACATGGTTATGGTCACATTTAGAAAGGGATGCGTTGATTCTAGGGGGCATCTGGATGGCATGCGGCTTGATTTATCTTGTCTATATGACGAAAGGGTTCCGCCAACCACTTCCTGAGTTTCATTTTGATAAAGAATTGATTCCACAAAATGTACAAGACATTGATCGAGAGGTTATCCCTCAACAGGTAAGGTAAAAAATAATATATTGGAGGTTTGTAATTATGCTGAAGTTGAAAATGTTTATTAATGGTGAATGGATGGATTCATTAAGTGGAGAAAGAAGTTATGTTGTGAATCCTGCAAACGGTAAAAATATGGCTGAAGCTCCGAAAGGAAGTAGAGAAGAAGCCCAAATGGCGATTAATACTGCACGAACAGCTTTTGACTCCGGAATTTGGTCAGACTTACCGGCATCTGAACGTGCAACCTACTTATTTAAAATAGCGGATAAGATTGAAGAAAAGGCAGACGAGCTTAGCAAACTTGAAACTGAGAATACGGGAAAACCCCTTAAAGAATCAGAGTTTGATATTGCTGATACCGTGAATTGTTTCCGTTACTATGCTGGGTTAGTGACAAAGCCAAATGGTCAAACGTATTCTGTTTCCGATCCTGTACAAGCCATGGTTATTCGGGAACCTGTCGGTGTATGCGGACTTATCGCTCCATGGAATTTTCCATTGTTGACGGGAGCTTGGAAAATAGCCCCTGCGCTTGCGGCGGGAAATACGCTTATATTTAAACCAGCTGAAATCACTCCTGTCACCACTTACAAATTATTTGAGATCATGGAAGAAGTGGGGATACCAGCTGGTGTTGTAAATCTAGTTTTAGGAGGTGGTTCAACAGTAGGAAATGAATTAGCGGAAAGCCAAAAGGTGGATCTGATTTCTTTTACAGGTAGTACAGCAACGGGTAGAAGCATCATGAATTCAGCAACAGGAAATATTAAAAACCTTTCACTCGAACTAGGCGGCAAGTCGCCAAATATTGTTTTCGCTGACGCAGATTTTGAGACAGCCATCGATTATGCTTTGAATGGAATTTTTACCAATGCCGGTCAAGTATGTAATGCGGGATCCCGTTTACTGTTAGAAGAGAGCATTCATGATAAATTCATTGCTAGATTGGTAGAAAGAGCAAAAAAGATTCAAGTTGGCCCTGGAGATGATTCGACAACAGAAATGGGTCCGCTTGTAAGTGAAGACCATATGAAGAATATCCTTGAATATATTCAAATTGGCTTAGACGAAGGGGCTACATTAGCTTGCGGTGGCAACCGTATCACAAGCAACGGGCTTGAAAATGGTTATTTCTTTGAACCAACAATATTTATTGACACCAAACCTGACATGAGAATTGTTCAGGAAGAGATTTTTGGACCAGTTCTTGTCGTTCAAAAGTTTAAAGATGAAGCGGAAGCAATCCAGCTGGCAAATGATACTTCATACGGACTTGCAGCAGGTGTTTTTTCACAAGATGGCGCCAAAGCTTTGAGGGTTATTAAAAAAGTAAGAGCCGGAATTACTTATGTTAATGCTTATAACCTCGCCTATAATGAAGCACCGTGGGGAGGTTACAAGCAGAGCGGGATTGGCCGCGGGTTAGGAACCTTTGGCTTTGATACGTTTACTGAGGTAAAACAAATCAATATTAATTTAGATGTTAAGCCAACTGAATGGTTTAGCAATTAATTAACAATATAAATATTAAATTCAAAATATTTGATAAATAAAGGAGGAAATTAATTATGTTATGGGATTTTCATTTTAATCTGCCTACTTCTATAGAGTTTGGGAATGGGAAAGTAAAGAATATTGGGAAAAGGGCTAAAGAATTAGGTGGAAATAAAGCCCTCATTATTACAGATAAAGGACTTGCACAAACAGGAATTTTGGAAAAAATCACACAGTCTTTAGATCAAGAAGGTGTCAATTATATTGTTTATGATGAAATATCACCTAATCCAAAAGATGTAGATTGCGAGAGTGCTTATCAACAGTTTAAAAACGAGAACATCGATCTCTTAATTGGTCTTGGCGGCGGAAGTTCAATGGATACAGCCAAAGCAATTGGGACACTTTTGACACATGGAGGAGAGCTAAGAGAACGTTACGGCGTAAATTTACTAGAACGAGAAATTCCTCCACTAATTTGTATTCCAACAACTTCAGGTACCGGTAGTGAAGTGACAAGAGGTTCTGTCATTACCGATACCGTGACGAAACAGAAGGAGGCGATACTAGATTTGAAAATCGCTCCTAAACTGGCACTTGTCGATCCTGAATTGACGTTAACATTGCCGAAATCGATTACAGCTGCTACAGGAATGGATGCACTTACACATGCAATTGAAGCTTATACCTGCAAAGTTGCTCAACCACTTTCAGATGCTTTGGGACTATATGCCATTGAATTAATAGCCAAATACCTTCCATTAGCAGTAGAAAATGGGCATGATTTAGAGGCTAGGAAAAATATGCTTTTGGGCAGTTTAGTTGCAGGTATCGCCTTTGATAACACGGATCTTGGGGCTGTACATGCGATGGCCGAACCACTTGGAGGACTCTATGATACTCCACATGGAGTGGCGAATTCTATTTTTCTTCCACATGTATTTGAATTTAATATTCCTTCAAATCCAGAAAAGCACGCCAAGGTAGCAATCAAGCTTGGGGCAAATCCTGAAGGAAAAACAATTGAAGAAACGGCGTACGAAGGTGTTGTGCTGTTAAAAGAGCTGGCAAATAAAATCGGGATTCCTAGCTTCCGAGATTTAGGCAATGTAAATCCCGAAGACTTCCCTTTTCTAGCGGAAGGAGCCTTTAAACATTTGTGTACTCAGGCGAATTCAAGAGATCTGACAAAAGAAGACTATCTGAACTTATTTCAAAAGACTTATGAGGTGAAAACCACAACTTTAATTGAAAATTAATTGTATAAAAAGTATAGAAGTAAAATTTAAAATCCTTAGTTAAGAACTGGCCCACCGGCAGAAAACCTTGCATTAGGAAAAAGCGAGGATGAAAATCTAGAAGGAGGCAGCATGAATGTCTAATCGTGATGAAAAACAGTTTTTAAATTTACCTTTTACAGGCATTTGTACTTTTGGAAAATACCCAATATGTGCGAACCTGAACCAGCTTGACGCAGATGTGGCGGTCATTGGGGTGCCTAATGACATGGGTACACAATGGAAATCAGGAGCAAGAATGGGCCCTAGAGGAATCCGCGAAGGCTCTACATTATATAGTTTCGGTCTTGATGGTGCTTATGATCTTGAAAACGATATTATGTACCTTGGGCCTGAATGGAAAGTCGTCGACTGCGGTGATGTAGACATGGTACACGGAGATATTATGCAGTGCCATGAGAATACAGAAGAAGCAATCCGAAAAATTATTTCCAAAGGTGCTATGCCGGTTGTATTAGGCGGCGATCATTCCATCACAGCAGCAGTCGGAAAAGGACTAGAAGACATAGGTCCGTTTCATGTGATTCAAATTGATGCCCATTTAGACTGGGCGGATCATCGCTCGGGAATGCGGTATGGTCACGGAAATTGCATGCGCCGCTTATCTGAGCTGGATTATGTTCAAAAAATATTTCAGTTTGGCATTCGCGGGATTAGCAGCAGCAAAATAGAAGACGTCGAAGCAGCAAGAGCGTATGGCAGCGTGATCCTATCACCTCGTCAGATGAGAAAGAAGGGACTTAAGGAAGTGCTGGAGCTAATTCCCGCGGGCGAAAAATATTATGTAACGATTGATATTGACGGAATCGATCCGTCAATTGCGCCTGGAACAGGTACACCTTCTCCAGGCGGCCTCCTCTATGATGAGGTTAATGAATTGCTTGAAGGAATTTCCAAAAGGGGAGAAGTCATCGGTTTTGATTTAGTAGAAGTTGCCCCGCCATATGATCCAACGGGCATGACCGGACAAGTAGCAGCCCGTATTGTACTAGACTTACTCAGCTATGTATTAAAGGAAAAGGAGAAAAAGGGGAATAACAAATACGGAAAAGAAAAAGAAGAAATGCTTTCTTAACTGGGATTGGTTCCTACGGGAGGAATAAATGTGTTAGTAAAAAGAGAGGTACGCAAAAAGCGTTCCTCTCCTTATTTATTTTAATATGCAAAATTCAGCTTACGGAAATTCGTAGGCTTTTTTCATGTGATAAAACAATATTTTAGTCAGTGATTTCTTTTCTGATAGCCAATCATTGTGAATTCTGCTCTAATTCTTCGATATTGCCAGATTTTCAACCCCGGAAGGGGTGTTAGTTCGTTATTCCTCATTTTTAATAACCTTCTATATTGATTCTGTTAACTGGGTTTACTAGAGAACATTCAGTAACAAGCCGCATATTTGAATGGGGGGAAATCCTAATTCAGCGGCCCACCTGGGTTCCTTTTTAAAAAAGGAATAATTGGAGACAGCTATCGACATTCTTTTCAGGTATTTGAAGCGATAAGTCCAGTCATGGTAGATACTGAGGCGAGTTTTAACCAATCGTTTGTGTAATAGGGAAAGGACGGGCAATTAATAGAATTTTGTAGGTTTAATAGAAACCTATCCGATTTTGTGGGAAATTGTGATATTTCCTGCGAAATTAACAAACGGTTCTCGACAATCTTCCGCCCCTTAGCCGGGAAAACCCATATAGGTCAGTACTTGCAGCTGTTTCAACCAAACGTTTGATTAGTATAACCCATTTGGTATTTAGTCGAATGGCTGCATATTTGTGTGCAAAACTCCCGATTGTCCCCGAAAAGAACCTTTTCTGTGGAGTCATTATTTTTTGCGAACGGTTGCATTAACCGGTTGACAGAGGGATGGAGTGGTGCTAAAAGTGGATGAGAAAAATGAATAATAAAGCGACGAAGGTTCGTTATGGTGTTGTATTTATGTTGTTCATAACGGTTATTGTAAACTATATGGACCGTAGCAATATTTCCATAGCCGCTCCTTTTATAACAAAGGAATTAGGAATAGACTCCGTCACAATGGGCTTAATTTTCTCTGCTTTTGGCTGGACCTATTGTGCCCTGCAAATTCCTGGCGGCTGGGTTTTAGATAAGTTAGGAAACCGAAACACTCACGCTATTGGTATTGCAGGATTTTCTATTATGACTTTATTGCAAGGGTTTGCAAGCGGTTTCTCTGGAATGTTTTTATTACGTGTAGGTTTGGGTGTGTTTGAAGCCCCTGCTTTTCCAACAAACAGTAAGGTAGCGGCTAACTGGTTTCCAGAAAATGAACGAGCTAGAGCGATTTCCATTTACACTTCTGGTCAATTTATTGGACTAGCCTTTTTAACACCAACCCTTATCTTCCTACAGCAATCCTTTGGCTGGCGGGGATTGTTCATCATTGCCGGTATCTTTGGTCTTGCTTGGTCAGTTCTTTGGTATATTTTCTATCGCGATCCAAATAAAAGTAAAAAGGTCAATCAAGCGGAACTTGACTATATCCGAGAAGGAGACGGATTTATTGAAGCGTCAGAAAAGGGAGAAAAGGTTAAAATTGGAGCAAAGGATTTCCGTATAATTTTGAGTAGTAGAAAATTGTGGGGCATTTTTATTGGACAATTTGCAGTGAGTTCCACACTTTGGTTCTTTTTGACATGGTTTCCTACCTATCTAGTGGAATATAGAGGATTAAGTTTTATTAAAACAGGATTTTTATCGTCATTGCCGTTTCTCACTGCCTTCGTGGGTGTTTTATCAGCCGGTTTTCTTTCTGATTTCCTTGTGAAAAAGGTGTTTCGAAAGATAAAGCAAGAAAAGCACCAATTATCACTGGTTTATTATTGTCAACCTCAATTATCGGTGCGAATTATGTTGATAGTCCTGGATTAATCGTGATGTTTATGTCTATTGCCTTTTTTGGTAACGGTTTCGCATCCATCACTTGGGTTTTCGTTTCACTTCTAGCTCCAAAACGATTAATTGGAATTGCTGGAGGGGTATTTAACTTCATCGGTGGTACGGCCTCTATCATTATTCCAATTGTTATTGGATTCTTGGTAAAAGGCGGTAACTTTGCCCCTGCACTAACCTTCATTGCGTGTGTAACCCTAACGGGAGCATTGTCTTACATCTTCCTAGTTGGCAAAGTTGAACGTGTAAAAGAACCAATAGATCAATTGGGAAAAGTCGCTTCTTAAATTAGCATACCTGTCACACCCTAGTTTTTTCGGAAATTGCTAAAGATAAAAAACTAACAATTAATAATAATTAAAATAATTAAACATTTTAAATAACAAAGCAAACTAAAAAAGGAGAAGAGAAATCATCCTCAGACAATTTCTCTTCTCCTTTTGTTGTGTAGAGTTCTACAACTTGATTATTCAATTGAATTTGTATCGTATCAATTTCCCTCCTGCCTTAGTATTCGTTGAAATACTCTTGGATCTTCTTAGAGTCTTCGGTTTTGGTGAGTGCCAACATCAACAGAATACGAGCTTTTTGAGGGTTAATGTTGCCAGAATTGACGAAGTGGTTGTCTACGTCAATTTGTTCGTGAGTAACCATGCCTACTGGTACACGGGTGTCACGAACAACGACAACACCATTCTTCACAGCATCCTGCAGACCCGGAAGCGTTTTTTCATGGATAGAACCGTTACCAGTACCAGCGTGGATAATTCCCTTCGCACCGGCAGCAACCGTAGCGTCAACTATTACACGGTCATCATTGGCATGTGAATAAACAATATCAACACGATGTAGATTGTCTTCAGTGATCTTGCGAATGTCAAACTCGGACTCAGTGGTGTGCTTTTTAATTGGCAGGTTATAGAAATAGGGATTACCGCCTTGTATAATGCCGAGGGAGCCGAGCTCCGGATTATTGAAAGCATCAACGTCGGTGGTATTAGTTTTAAATGTGTCGCGAGCACTTCCAATCTTGTCATTCAGGGTGATCAGGACGCCCTTGCCGCGAGCTTCTTTGGAACCAGCAAGTGCTACAGCGTTGTATAGGTTCAACGGGCCGTCAGCAGAGATTGACGTAGAGGGGCGCATTGAACCAACCATGACGATCGGTTTGTCAGAATGAACAGTCAGGTTGAGAAAGTAAGCCGTTTCCTCCATTGTGTCGGTACCGTGGGTGATGACAACACCGTCACACTTTGGATCATCCAATTCCTTTTGGACTTCCTTCGCCAGTTTGACCATTATGGCATTAGTGTTAGACGTACCAGAATCAATGCGTGATACCTGCTCAGTGGAAAGGTTAGCAATATCTTTTATCGTAGGAATTGCTTCTATTAGTTGATTTGGGGTTAGGACGCCAGCCTGATAGCCGGTTGTTTGGGTAGAAGTAGAACCAGTTCCTGCGATGGTGCCACCCGTTGCCAGAATTTTAATGTTAGGTAATTTTTTCTCAACAGGATTGGTTGTATTAGATGTTGTAATCTGTTTAGCTTCAACAGGATGCGATGCACCAGTGTAACTTGAAGAGATGGTGATAATCCCGGTTGACATTAATGCTAGTGTGGTGAGAGCAACTTTTTTCTTTGTAGTTAGTTTCTTCATTAGAAATTCCTCCATATAATGTGTGATTGGCAAAAATTAAAGTGAAACTTCCATCAGTGGGATCTTACTGCCCGTTAATTCGGGATAAATCTTATTAAGCGCTTTCATATTTGTTCTAAAAAAGGATAATTTTAATTTATAATAAGAACTACTAAAAACTACAAAAACTCACAAAAAAATGAAAATTAAAAAAATGATTGTTTTAATACCAGTTAGTTCTTTGGGTTCTGATGCAAAAACTTGAAGACAATTGCAAGTAAGATTCCACTGTCACGCCCCGAAATTTGTCTAAGATTGATAGGCTTTTAGATTGTGGAAAGTGAAAGATTAAAAACAAAAAACCACCTTGGATCTACTTAATAGTAGAGGCTAGGTGGTTTCTCTTTTTTAGGTACGCTCCCTCATCCGCTCAGGAAGTGTCTGTATCGATTGGACGACCAAATCAAGCTTTGCTTCAATCCGGTAAAGCAAATAGAGCGTAACAACGATGGGGAATCCCACTTGGCTGATGATCGGAATCAACTGCTCCACTTTTCTCCTCTCCTTCCATTATTGATAAAAAGAGGCTGGTTCATCATGAATCCGGCCTCTTTTCCTTATTAAGCAATCACGTAATCCGTCACATTGCGGTCGATCACTCTTGCTCCTTTTGCAGCTACAAACTTGCCACTGCTAGTGGTGAAAACCTCAGATGCAATAATCTGCGCCATCGATAATTTTACGACTTCTTCATCGATTGGCTCTTTTGGGTTATCAACGGAAAGGCTTGCCGTCTTTCCAAATTCCGTGGTAAATTGCAATTCCAATGTTTTTGCCATTTTTTTCACCTCCCATCACTTAGTTTTTACTAGACTATTAACCTACAATTGCGATGCTATCATTCCGCTCCACTTTGTTTAGCGTGTCATTGCATAGAACAGCAACTGCTAGTGCAGCTTGCGATAATTGATCCGCAGTAGCTGCCTTGGTGACATTGCTAAACGTTTTCGCTTTGAGGATGGGATTTCCCTCGTCATCCATGCCCGCTTCAAATACGATGCGAAGCTTCGTTACTTCTAATAACGCTAGTGCCATTGTCTCTCACCACCTTTCACCTTCTATATAGAAAAAAGTCGGCAAAAAGGACAGGGGAGGAAGAAGAGAATTTTAAATAAATTGAAAAAAGCCCTGGAGGATAGCGTCTCTCAGGGCAATTTAATAGAGTTTTCGAGATTTCGTGGACGATCCGCAAATAAAAGCAGTGGCAAATAAAAGCAGTGAATCCGCAAATAAAAGCCAAATTTGCATAAATAAAGCTAACTTTTAGGCGGAGGAGGGAGCCCGGAGGGGGGGAATTAGTTCAATGAGCAGCTTATCAGCGAATTATTGAAGGATATCAGCGAACTGGACCATTTTATCAGCGGAAAACCGACTTTTATCAGCGGAAATCCCACTTTTATCAGCGAAACTAGCATTTTATCAGCCAATGAATCTTCGAAGCTGCAAAGTAAAAACCCATTATTGAGTTATATTAATCTGAAGTTTGAGAGGATTTCTCATGGAGGGCTAGTTTAAATGATATTTTGTGTAAAATTACACTTCAATAGTTGCGCATTTATGATTTATTAAACGATTTGACCCTTTAATGGGCGAATTTTTGAGTTTTATGAGCGAATCTTCGAGTTTTATGGGCGGGTTTTGGGCTTTAATGAGCGAATTTAACCATTTAATGAGCGAATTTAGAAACAATAGCTTAATAGTAAGAAACTAAATCTCCATGCCTGTCACGCCCCGAACTTGTGGACAGAACTAATCTCATTTGGACCATGAGAACCGTTCCTGTTGTGTGTGATTTAACTTGTTTTCAAGTGAATCCAAATACAAAAAGCGAAGCCTATTTTAAGGCCTCGTTAAAGACGATGGCTAGTGGTAGTCTATATGAATCATGGAATAAACAGATGTTTTAGAAACCTAAAAAAGTATAAAGAGAAGAGTTAATAACTGAACTACTATCGTGTATGGTCCAATGGTCATCATGGAACCATTCAATCTTAATATTGTTTGTGAAATATCTAAGACCTTTAGCGCTATTAGGTCCAACACTTAGAAAGACCATCATCTGGAGAGCTGGAATTCCTTGCAGCGAAACAAAAAAATTTTATTCGCGGAGCTTGTGGCAATAAATAGAGTAATGGATTATGCGCTTGGATTACTAGAACCCAAGCGCTGTTTGTTCTATTGTTACTGTATATGACCGTCTCCAAAGAACCCCCTAAAAACCAATTGGAAATAATTGATTTATTCATCTATTTTATGGATAATTATAATTATCAGAATATTATTTTAGTAGAAGGGAGAATTGAAAAAGAGAACACCAGAAAATAACAAACATTTAATATTAAACATTTTTGTATCCGCTTGCAATTTATATACAATTTGAAATTTTCTAAATTTATTATTATAATAGAGTGATATTCTATTATTTAAGCGCTTTCATCAGTTTGAATACGTTTTTAATTATAGAAAAGGGGGGGTCTTGTTGATTCAGGTAAAGCAATTATACAAGTCATTTGATTCATTGGAGGTGCTGAAGGGAATCGATTTGTCGGTTCAGCAGAAGGAAGTGGTGGTATTGGTGGGAGCCAGCGGTTCAGGAAAGAGTACATTGCTGCGCTGCATTAACTTCCTTGAAGTTTATGATAAAGGAGAGGTATGGATAAACAACGAACAGATCGATCCGGGGAAAACGGATTTAAATCGCGTACGTGCAGAAGTTGGGATGGTCTTTCAACATTTCAATCTCTTCCCACATAAAACAGTGCTGGAGAATATCATCGAAGCCCCGATGCATGTAAAAAGAGAAAGTAAGGAGGATGCGAAGAAAGCGGCCTATAGTCTTCTGGAGAAGGTGGGATTAGGCGATAAGGCCAATACATATCCGAATTTATTGTCCGGGGGACAGAAGCAGCGGCTTGCCATCGCTCGTGCGCTTGCCATGAAACCCAATGTGATGCTTTTTGATGAGCCAACCTCTGCGCTTGATCCAGAATTGGTAGGGGAAGTTTTGCAGGTCATGAAAGAACTGGCCAATGAAGGGATGACTATGGTAATAGTTACCCACGAGATGGGATTTGCCCGGGAAGTAGCGGATCGTGTTGTCTTTATGGGAGATGGACAGATTCTTGAACAGGGGGCACCTAAGACGTTTTTTGAAAATCCGCAGCATGAAAAAGCAAAGCAATTTCTTAACAGTATTCTATAGCCAATGATAAGGGGGAAGAAAAAATGAAAAAGTCAATTATTAGTCTTGTAGCAGCCTGTATGGCTGGAGTTTTGATCATGACAGGGTGTGGAGCGAAAGAACAAGTTTCTCAGTCGACTTCTGCAGGGAAAAAAGAGTTTCACTATGCCATGAGTGGGCTGTTCAAACCGTTTAATTATAAAGAAAGCAACGAACTGAAGGGATTTGATGTTGAGATCGGCAAGGCACTTGCTAAAAAAATGGGAATGAAGGCCGTTCCGGTAACGAATCCTTGGGAAACGATCATCCAAGGCCTACAAGCCAAAAAATACGATGCCATCCTGGGCAGCATGACGATTACGGATGAGCGAAAAAAGGTGGTTGACTTTTCAAATCCATATTACAGATCAGGCTCACAGGTTTTCGTATCGGAAAATAATACAGATATCAAATCTCCGGATGATTTGAAAGGGAAGCGTATCGGGGTGGCCAAGGGAACGCCTTATAAGGATCTGGCGTTAAAATATACATCAAAAGAAAATATTGTTGAATATGATACAGATTTAGTGGCTCTTATGGATCTTCCTTCCAAGAGAATTGACGCTGCGATAACCGATCGAATGGTCGGACTGCCGATTATCAAGGCCGGCACCGTTAAAATCAAGGATGTTGGAAAGCCTATGACACACGATGATCAAGCGATTGCCGTCAGGAAAGAGGATAAGGAATTAATGGACAAACTGAACAAGGCTATGGATGAAATCATAAAAGACGGCACCTATGACAAGATTTCTGATAAATATTTTGGCCGCAACATTTTAGGAACAAACAACTAGGGTGAAAAAGGGTGCCCTCGAGGGGCACCTGATAACAGATCATATGTGGGGTGAATCCATTTGCTAGAAATTCTTCTTTCCAATTATCAGCTTTTTTTTGAAGCAACGTTGCTTACGCTTAAGGTTACCATTATCTCTCTGCTGATTGGCTGTCTTATTGGCTTAATCTTTGCCTTTTTTCGTCTCTCTAATAACAAATTTTTGAACTTTATTGCACATGTCTATATCACCGTGATCCGTGGAACTCCGCTTATTGTTCAGATTGCGGTTCTTTATTTTGGCATCACATCGATTGTGACTCTGTCGCAGTTCTGGGCCGGAGCGATTGGCTTGGCTATTCATTGCGGGGCTTATATTGCCGAGATCTTTCGCGGGGCCATTCAATCTGTTGACCGCGGGCAAATGGAAGCTGCAAGATCACTTGGAATGTCCTATCCGTTGGCAATGAGAAGAATCATTCTGCCCCAAGCGTTTAAATCAGCCATACCTTCACTCAGTAACCAGTTCATCATTTGTTTAAAGGACTCTTCTCTTGTTGCCTACGTGGGCATGGCGGATTTGTGGGGGGCGGGCCTTAGCGTCGCGGCATCCAGCTTTCAACAATTGAATTCGTATGTGATTGTAGGATTGTATTATTTTGTTCTTGTGTTAATCTTCTCTTTCCTCTCCGGCAAACTAGAAGCAAGAATGAATGTAACAGAGCCAGGAAGGAAGCAGAAGTCAAATTCAATATTTAATCCTTTTAAAAAGCCGGCAGAAGAGATAAACAGAGTGTAATCGACTTTCATGAAGACATTAAATCGAGCTTATGGTTGTAAAATAACTAAAAACAAAGCCCTTTCATGTATTGATGACAATGAAAGGGCTTTTTGTTTCGGACCATGGACGGTTCCACTGGTTTTTAGTCGAAATGAAAAACTAAGTTTCTTCTTTTTTAGAAATAAGGTTGAAAACGAGGGCTGTCAGCTTCTGAACAAAAGCGGATTAGACACATGTAAATATGTGTTCTAATTCGCTTTTTTTGGGTGGGCTGAATCCCCCTCAGTTAAAAAGAAGGATAAAATGAAATTTTTTGGTGAAATTACCAGGTGCAAATAATTCGTAGATTACAAATAGAAGTATAGATTCCTTACTGAATCTCATATTATGCGGTGAGATTGAAGAAACGGGCTAGTGCCTCAACCCGCACACCTTGTTACAACAGTACTGGAATATTTTTACAATCTCTGCGATTTGCAAGAAACAATTTATTGGCTAATCCACCAACTGCTGTGCTTCGATATAGAGCGATTGAATGAATTTTTTCATGTTGATTCGGCTTTGATTGGTGCTTCTTTCACTTTTATCTTCAAGCTCCAACATTTTCTTTCGGACTTCCGAGAAATCGAAAAACGTGGATGAATACGCTTCAAATTTTGGATTCGTGTAATCTGTTAATCCTAATGAGGCAATATGGATGAGCACCTGGTGAATAGCTCTGCGAACCCGTTGTTCGGAGGCTTTCAATTCTTTTTGTATTTCCGCCTCGGCAGCCTGTTCTCCAAGCTTTTTTTTGGCATTTTCATAAAATATTTCTTTTAGAGGCGGAAAGATGTAGAGGGATCCGAACTTTTGTTTTTGATCCTGCAGGAATTCTAAAATTTTCATCAAGTCTTCACTGCCGCTTTCTCCGATTATCCCTAAATCCGAAATCAATGAACCGCCTGCTTCGATTATATTTTTTGTATGAGAAGAGCTGGATGGAGGCGACTGATGAACTGTAAATAATGTTAACGATTCTTGTATGCCTCGAATTGATTTTTCCAGAATCACCTTTTCGTTTACCTTTTTTAACACTCCTGCGATTTCAAGGCGGTTTATCGGTTTTGTGATGTAGTATTCTGCTCCTAAACTATATGCTTCCCCTATGAGCTCCTTTGCCTCCACTTGCGAAATCATCACGAATTTCCCCTGGAATTCAGAAGAAAGAACACGAATTGTTTCAATGCCATCCCTTTTTGGCATCAGTAAATCAATGAGCACCACTTCTACTTTTTTGAGCGCAAGCAATCCATTGTCCACCAATGATCCGTCTTCAGCTTCACCCACCACTTTTCCTAAATCCTCATCCTCAATCATGTCTGTCAGCATCGCTCTAATAGCTGGATCATCGTCTATAATGAAGTAATTCATATGACCTATCCTTTCTGTATCATCGCCTCAATTGGAATCTCGATAACAAATACGGTTTCTTTATGACTTTCTATTAGCTTAATACGTCCGCCAAGCTTGTCGACGGTTTGTTTCACATACGAAAGTCCAATGCCTGTGGAAGGATTGCCGCAAGCATCATACTTCGTTGTAAACCCCTCTTTAAAAATGACTTCTTTCAGCTTCGGCGCAATGCCTGGTCCATTATCACAGACATGAAATTCTACCATCCTGTCTCTTCGAATGACATACAACGATACATGTCCCTCTTGTTCAATGGCTTCCACCGCATTTGAGATCAAGTTATTTATCAATGATAACACCATGTATACATGATATGGCGGATGTTCTTCTTCCACTTGCAGGGAAAACGAAACGTGTTTATTCAATAACTCCGCATACCTTCTATTGGAAACAAACATAATGTTACTCAGCTGCTCAATGCTCATGTAGTCCTCTAGCTTTTCAGAGGACATCAACTTGGATAGTCCAGCATAAATTCGCTGATTATCTTTTTTCATTTCATGCACGAGACCTGCGATTTGCAGTGCGGTTTGGGCATCATGGCCATGATAATCTCCCGATTTCAACCTACGATAAAAATCGTAACATATGCGGGTGATTTCTTCTGCATTTTGCATCGTTTTCTTAAGCTGAACAGATTCCTCATACAAATTCGAAATGAACAGCAGCATTTGCTCGTTTTGTCTGCGCTGCTCTTCCTCTGCCAATTTTGCTTCTCTCAGTTTAAAAATGTTAAAAAAACCAAGTACAAAAAAACTTCGAATAAACGCGATAAAGATAATTTGTTCGATTGAATAAAATGAAATGGTTTGATCCGCTAACGAGGATCGAATCGCCATTTCCGACAAGCTTGCCCAAAATTCAATGACCACGCCTAGTAATCCAATCATAAACGGCTTGTTATGCTGATCATTCAGCTTTGTAAAATGAAACATGAAGGCGTACACGACGTAATAAAAGAATACTGGAAAATGATGGTATATTGCATCTTCAACCGGTATATCCCTGATTATGACCGCAAGCAAAAACCGAAACACAAACACACTTGTCCCAGTCAAAATTCCTACAATATTCGGGTGAATGCCCCTGCCTAATAACAAAAACAAGAAAAATGCCGGTGTCCCCAGGCTGACGCGGAATGCATCATTGAACGGATAGAATTTAAACTCTCCAGCGAGCGGTACGGTAATCATCATCAATACGACTGCTAAAATTCGTTCCTTCAATTCGGACACCTCTATAAATTACATTGTACAAACATTACACATTGTACTCAAACCTTTGGAAAATTGAAATAGTTATGAGAAAATTTTTTATTTTTTAATAATTATTTGTAGGTTTTCGTATGATTCGGTAGGTTTTTGTATGTAATCGCTTACACTCATATTAGAAATAAACTTGAAGGGGTGTATGGGATGAAAAAACTAAAACTTAGCCTAGCTTGGCAGATTGTAATTGGTCTCATTTTAGGAATCGCGGTTGGAGCTGCCTTTTATGGAAATCCAAATGTTGAAGGATTCCTCAAGCCGATTGGAGATATTTTTATTCGCTTAATCAAAATGATTGTGATTCCAATTGTTGTCTCAAGCTTAATTGTTGGTGTTGCCGGGGTTGGTGATATGAAAAAGCTTGGTAAACTCGGTGGTAAAACGATTTTATATTTTGAAGTCATTACGACTATTGCCATTCTAATTGGATTGTTAGCGGCAAATATCTTTCAACCCGGCAGCGGCGTTGACATGTCATCCTTACAGAAGACAGATATCGGCAGTTATGTAGCAACAACCGAAACGACGAAAAGCCACGGTTTTGCTGAAACTTTCGTCAACATCGTTCCTCCGAACATCATTGCAGCAATGACAGAAGGAAACATGTTGGCCATTATTTTCTTCTCTGTTTTATTTGGACTAGGAGTGGCAGCCATAGGTGAAAAAGGAAAACCGGTCTTAAAGTTTTTCGATGGTACAGCTGAAGCAATGTTCTTTGTGACAAACCAAATCATGAAGTTTGCTCCATTTGGTGTATTTGCATTAATTGGTATAACGGTATCAAAATTCGGTGTTCAATCACTGATCCCATTAAGTAAGTTAATGATTCTTGTTTATGCAACGATGATTTTCTTTGTGTTCGTTGTTTTAGGACTTGTCGCAAGATGGGCAGGCATTAACATTATTCACTTTATTAAGTTATTAAAAGATGAACTGATCCTTGCTTATTCAACGGCTAGTTCTGAGACTGTTTTACCTCGTATTATGACTAAAATGGAGAAATTGGGATGCCCAAAAGGAATCACTTCGTTCGTTATCCCAACAGGCTATTCTTTCAACTTAGATGGGTCTACTTTATATCAAGCATTAGCGGCCATGTTTATTGCGCAAATGTATGGCATTGATTTATCGATTGGCGACCAAATCTCTTTATTACTTGTATTGATAGTAACATCTAAAGGAATGGCGGGGGTTCCGGGAGTGTCGTTTGTTGTATTGTTGGCAACGCTCGGTACAGTTGGAATTCCGGTAGAAGGATTAGCGTTTATCGCTGGTATTGACCGTCTTTTAGATATGGCGAGAACAGCGGTTAACGTCGTAGGTAACTCGCTTGCGGCAGTTGTTATTTCTAAATGGGAAGGTCAATTCAATGAACAGAAAGCAAATGATTATATCAAATCACTTGACTCCAGTAAGCAAACAAATGTAGCTTAATCTTTCTTAACATCATAAGTGAGCAAGATATAGATGGGGGAATTCAACTTGAAGAAGAGCTTGATCTCATATTAAATCCTTATGAGATGACAAACCCTGGGATTGCTGGTGCCGCCCTTTTTGAAAGAGAGTAACAGCTTATTCAAGATGTAAGAACAGAAAAGCAATAAAAAAAGTAGATTCAGTATGATAAGTAAAAAACATGGTGCTTTTGAAATTACCTATCAGTCTGTGGAAAAAGAAGAAAAATTATCTTTTAATTGGGGGATATTTTTATGTGGGTCATCACTCTCTATTCAAATTCAACTATTAGCATGTTTGAATTTGACACAGAAGAAGAAGCAAGAAAAGCTTTAGAAAACATTAAAGGCTGTAAGATTCTTTCCGAGATTGTGTACTTTACAGATTATGATTTTTTAGTTGCTATTTAAGATCTTTATCATGATAACTAAGAATAAAATGGGCTGAAGCCCAAAGTTATGTATTCTTTTGTAATATAGGCTAGCAGTATGGAAACAAAATTAAAAACAGGGAGAGACATTGTATGTCAACTTTACGTGAAGAAGCATTAAAGATGCACAAAGAAAATCGAGGAAAGCTTGGTGTTCACTCAAAAGTCGCAGTACGCAATGCAAACGATTTAAGTCTTGCTTATTCACCAGGCGTTGCAGAACCCTGCCTAGAAATTTATGAAAATGAAAGCAAAGTATATGACTATACTATGAAGGGTAATCTTGTTGCCGTCGTTTCAGACGGAACAGCTGTACTCGGACTTGGAAATATTGGCCCAAAAGCTGCCATGCCTGTTATGGAGGGAAAAGCATTGTTATTCAAAACATTTGCCGATGTCGATGCATTCCCTCTTTGCCTGAATACGACTGATCCTGATAAAATCGTAGAAGTGGTTAAATTGTTAGAGCCTACATTTGGAGGCGTCAACTTGGAGGACATTGCAGCACCGCAATGCTTTGAGATTGAAGAACAATTACGAAAAGCTTGCAACATCCCTATTTTCCATGACGACCAGCATGGAACAGCGATTGTAACAGCAGCCGGGTTGATTAACGCCCTTAAGCTTGTAGATAAGAAGTTGGAAGAAATTTGTGTTGTTGTCAATGGAGCAGGTGCTGCCGGTGTAGCGATTGTGAAGCTTTTACTGCAAATGGGTGTAAAAGATGTGATTTTATGTGACACAAAAGGAATTATCTATAAAGGTCGCCCTGTCGGCATGAATCCTTTTAAAGAAGAAATGGCACTTATCACAAATAGAGAGAAGAAACAAGGAACATTAAAAGATGCGATGGTTGGATCCGATGTCTTTGTAGGTGTATCGGCTGCCGGTGCTATCAATGAAGAAATGATTCAGTCCATGAATCATGATTCAATCATTTTTGCTCTCGCAAATCCAATCCCTGAAATTATGCCCCAAGAAGCAAAAGATACGGGTGCTAAAGTAGTCGGTACAGGTCGGTCCGACTTTCCGAACCAGGTCAACAATGTTCTTGCCTTCCCTGGTATTTTCCGCGGTGCGCTGGACGTATACGCAACAGAAATCAATGAAAAAATGAAGTTAGCAGCAGTTAACGCCATTGCCGAACTCATTCCAGATCATGAGCTTCATGCAGACTATGTAATTCCAGATCCATTTGATCGCAGAGTTGCTGCTCACGTTGCGGCAGCTGTAGCACAGGCGGCAATAGACAGTGGAGTGGCCCAAACAACTGTCAACCCAGAAGACATTAAAAAACGCTTACTATCCCTTGTGGAAGAAAAAGAGCTTGTATTAGCCTAAAACTCCCCTTAATGGGGTGAAAAGAACGGAAGCGAATAGTTCACTCCCGTTTCTTCTTTTATTCTATCCACCAATAGAGTGAACCTTACATCACTGGGGGTTCGACGTACAGAATGCTGCACGGTTAGTTTTTCAATGTACAGAATGATGTTCCTGTATTAAAGAAATAAATTTAGGTGCACTGTCACCGCCCGATAAGAAATTGTGGCCTAGTGCCGTATTAGTCGAAATGAAAAAATAGCTATCTTCTTTTTTAGACATAAGGTTGAAAACGAGGGCTGTCAGGTCCTGAAAAAAAGCGGATTAGACACATGTAAATATGTGTTCTAATTCGCTTTTTTTGGGTGGGCTGAATCCCCCTCTTGTAGAAAGGAAGATTAACTGGAGATTTTTAGGGGATTTTAGGGCCTGAAATGGTGCTGTCACATCAGAATAATCTGTTTGAAATAATTCCAACCTCTTTTTGTTCTATAATATTTATGATTGCAAAGTATAGAATTTTGGATGTCCTTTACTAAGGAATATTCAATAGAAAGGGGAATGTTTAAATGGATTTTTGCACAAATTGTGGTGAAAAATATATGAATCTAGTAGATTTCTGTACAAACTGTGGTTCGAGGGTTGCACAAGATAATAAGAACATGCCCTCAACCTTAAAAACGCGCATGGAAATAAAGAAAAATCGTTCGAAAACGAGATTATTAGTAGGACTCGGATCGATTATAGGTTTGCTGCTCGTCATAAGCGTTACCTTAATGGTTAAAGATTTTTTTAAGCCTGGACCTAAATCGAATGTAGCAGCCACCAAAACGATTGATCAATCAAAAGATAAAGCTGTAGAAAATAAAGATCAATCTAGTCATGATCACCATTCAACAAAAGAAAAAAGTCATGAAAGTTCAAATCTTTCCTCTTCAGATCATATTTTGCCTGCTAGTGATAAGAGGGTGGTGAGTGAAGAAGACATTGCTAATCTTACAAAAGGGCAGCTGCGTTTAGCCAGAAATGAAATCTATGCACGTCATGGGTATGGCTTTAAATCACAGGATCTGCAAACATATTTTTCAAGTAAGTCATGGTATCATCCAGACCCTTCCTTTGATGGCTCTTTAAATGAAGTAGAAAAAGAAAATGTAAACTTCATAAAGGTGAGAGAGGACAATCTTTAGTGAGTTTCTTTTTTTAGGAAGACCCAAGTGATTAATCTTCACTTGGGTCGTGATTTAAGTCGTATTAGTGATTTTCTTCAAAGTCTAACCTTTACCTCAGTACCGTCTTTAGCTTTGACATCTACCAGCACGATCCCTTTATGATTTTTCAGTTCCTTTAAGATTGGCTTTAGCGTTTCTTTGTCTATCAGTGGAATGGTAAAGTCCAGTTTTTTTCTTTCGAAGTGCTCTTTTGTCCATTTGTTTGCATGGTGATGAAGCAATTTTGAAGACAAAATTGATATACCCATGTTTAAAATGGCATATGGAATGGGGATGGTGAGCCGAAAGTCTTTTGCTTTCACTTTTAAATGCAGCATAAGCAACTCACTATTCAATGATGACAGAAACGGTATCTCCGTTTGCCGATTTAACATCAACAATTTGGCCATCCAATTCGTTTTCCATTGCTTCAATAATCAGGTTTATGTCTAGATCCTTTACATATTTTTCTGCTTGAGGAATACTCGCTGCGATGCTGTGTCCAGCCTTTAATACTACCTGGATAAGTTTTATGGGCAAATTGACCGTGACGTTATCATTTTCAGCGGATACCACACGAACTTTTAATGTTTTATCTAAATATTTAGTCGGTTTGTCTACTAGCTTACTTCCTGCTTCTTCTTTCTCTTTTAATACTTGGATAAGTTCTGATCCCTTATCTGCATCAATTTTTCCTTCTTGGACCATTGTTAATACTTTTGCAATTTCCTCTCTCATGGTAAATTCCTCCCTATTCGTCTTTTAAGAGCTTAATGGCTTCTTCAGGAGTGATTTCGCCATTTTCCAACATGGCGACAACCTTTTTCTCGTCTACTTCATTTTTCTTCTTCTGCTCATATCCAAGGGATGAAATGATGTCTGTTAGCTTGCCTCGAACCGTTGGATACGAAATCCCCATTTCCTTTTCAACTTCTTTGATATTCCCTCTACATGTTAAAAATACTTCCACAAAATGAAGCTGATCCTTTGATAATGACGCCAGCTTGGATAATTCAAATTCATTTTCAATCGTCGTGTGACAATGAGAGCAATGCAACTTCGTAATCTTCAATGTTTTGCTGCAGACGGGACAATTTGTAATTACTTGATAGGCCATAATGAATTCCTTTCTTTTATTTGATTATATATCAAGAAATTTAAATAGTAAATAAGAAAACTTAATTTTATTAACGAAAACATTAAAATAATTAATTAGTAAATCAATATTATTAATTCGGCGTTTTTTGGGGTATGTGTTAAATAAAATCAAATGGACGAGACTGCGATGTTAATAACAGACTTTTTCAAAAGAAGGCCAAAGTCACACGGATAACTATACTTCAATTTCCTGTCTAATATGGATAGACTATCAATAGGTGATGAAAGATAGGAGAGAATGCCATGCAACTTGAAAAATTTATTGATCGAAGAAAAACACATTCGGTTAAATGGTACATAGAAGATCAAGATATTATTCCATTATGTATTGCCGATATGGATTTTCAAGTTTCAGAAGAAATAGTAAATGCCATAAGTCAAAAAGCAACGCACGGAATATACGGCTATAGTACGTTTTGCGAGCGTTATTATGATGCTGTTCAGTATTGGTGGAAAACACAATACGATTGGGAGTTACAACGAGAGTGGATTTCTTTTAGCCCGGGAATCATTCCTGGAATTAATTTATTGTTAAATGCATTAACACAACCAGGTGATGCGGTTATCGTGCAAGATCCTGTATATTATCCTTTCTTTTCTACGATTGAAACACAAGGTTGTACCATTTTAAACAATTCACTTGTTTATTCGAATGGTTCATATGAAATGAATTTTGAAGACTTTGAGGAAAAAGCATCACATCCCAACACGAAAGTATTTATTTTGTGTAGCCCTCACAATCCAGTAGGTAGAGTGTGGACTCGGGAAGAATTACAAAAAATTGGAGAAATTTGTGATGAACATGGTGTCTTTGTTATTTCGGATGAAATGCATGGGGATTTAACTTACTCAGGTTATAAACATACACCATTTGCAACGGTTCATCCAAACCATTTAAAGTTTTCTATTACATGTGCTGCACCGAGTAAAACCTTTAACATTGCGGGAATGCAAAGCTCTATATTTATTATTCCGAATAAAGATGTTAAAGAAAAGTATGAAGCGCTTTTAACAGGATACGGATTAATGCGGCCAAATGCCTTTGCAGTGGAAGGGACGATTGCTGCCTACTATAGAGGATTACCTTGGCTTCAAGAAGTAAAGAGTTATTTAGAAGGGAATCTTCAATATGTTTGTTCGTTTCTAAAAGAATATATTCCTTCAATTAGAGTAGTGAAACCAGAAGCGACCCATTTGATTTGGCTAGATTGTCGTGAACTAGGAATTCCACACGAAGAATTGCATACGTTCTTCTTAGAAAATGTAAGAGTTCGCCTCGATGAAGGAATGAAGTTCGGTAAAGGTGGATATGGTTTTGAACGTATAAATATTGCATGTTCGCGTGAGGTTCTAAGTGAAGCTTTACTTAGAATGAAAAATGCAGTAAAAGGAAAAGGAGAGTTTTCCTAGCGTGTTTTGAACTGACACATAGTTCGGGGACACTAATAAAACACTAGGCTACCGATGAAACATATGTAAAAGGTCAATGGATGTCTGAATCGTGAAGTGGATTCCGAAGGAAATGCAGACTTATTATTATAAATAAACAAAAAAATACATTGGAGTAACGAAAAAAGCCCAATTCCTCAATTTTAGTGCAAAGGAATTGGGCTTTTTACTATCGGAATTCCCTAAACGTTGTAAATCCGCATTTTCCTGACGCTACCCTGAAGGTCCCCCCTACTTTGAGAAACATGGCTACGTTTCGATATAAATTCGTACCATAGATCAATTATCTGAGATAAAGGGGAAAGAATATTTATGAATTAATGATCTATGAATAGTTAGGAATTGTAATGATTGAATTTTGTCTATTTTTGTAATGTTTTGATATTTTTTGTAGAAACTATTTTTATTTTTCTTAATATGATCCATAATACTTTTTGTAGAATTCCAATCTTTTATGGAAAGGGAAAATTTGAAATTTTAAAAAAATATAATCTAAAGTGGTCCCAATGAAGGAATGACTGATCTTGCAAGAATAAAAAAGTAACAAGAAGAATTTTTTTTACACGAATCGGGACATTTTATGTCTACATGGGACAAATTAGGTCAGGCAAGTGTCTTTACCAAAGAAATTAATAAAGCATTTGCGATTGCGTATAAAATTGTAACTTTAATTCCTAATAGAGGGGTCCTTGTTGGCCCTTCTTTGTTAATTTCCTTTGGAAGCTTTAAAACAATTGCGTTGAATTGGCCCCAGCAAGTCCAGGGGTCCCACCAAATAAAAGGAGTTGGAAGATTTATGAAGAATACTAATAGCCTTACTATAGAGGAATTAGAAAGACGAATTGCTCATTTTGAGGATCGTCTTAAGGATTTTATTATTACCGAGGAACAAATTGAGTTTATCAAAGAAAGGTTAAGGGAACTAAAAAACGCTAAAGAGTCAGTAATTGATTATATAGATGAAAATGGTAAGACATCTCAATATTTTGTATAACAAATTTAATCCGTTCCTAAAAAACATTTTAAAGCGGAAACATGCATTATCAATCTTTCTGGCTCGATTTTTTGTAAATCAAAAAGAGGTGAGTAGATTGAAAACAAAACAAGAAATACTTGAAGAGTTGAAAACAGAATTGCTAAGGATTGGTTCAACCAACCAAAGAGATTATGATTTGTTGAAGAAGAAAGGACAAGTTTTTAGTACAACCATTTGTCGCAGGTTAAAGTTAAGCTGGCCTGAAGTCGTCAATCAAACTGGATTAAAGTTTTTTTCTAGATAGAAATAATTCGTAAAAAATAAACTTTGTTTAAAGAGATTACTAAAAATCGATGATACGCACACGAAATTTATATATGAAGGGCAAAACAAAGCAGTTAATTCTGTAGGAAGAGAAATGTTGAATCTCATTAGCCCGGAAACCAACAATAATTTAGTTAAGGAGTTCATGCAAAGGGTTGAACAAGAAGCGTTAAAATTTTAGTTTATGTAAAATAACTAGGTGCCATTTTTCTACCTTTTTCATATTTTCCGATATTCAACAATCGGGCGCTTTAATGGAGTAACGAAAAAAAGCCCAATTTCTTAATTATTAATGCTAAGAAATTGGGCTTTTTAATATTGGAATTTCCTTAACGTTGTAAACGCGGTTTCGAATTACATTGATACTCTTGATACTGTCGATAGTTTCATTCGAGCTTCTTTAAACGACCGCTATGCTGATCTGGCCGTTGTGGCAAATTTAAAGAAACTTTTGGGTTTAATGAAAAAACTGTAAGCAAGGAATCCTGTTTAGATAATCATATAAGAGGAATCCTGTCATTACCATGATAAACTTTGTGAAGACTGCAGTTTTAGAAAAGGAGGTAAATTCCGTATGTCAGCAAAAACAGAAAATAGCAATGAAGCATTTTCCATTAAAACCATCATAGGGCCACTACTAGCTGTCATTGTTGGAATGATAATGGTAATTCTTGATAGTACGGCGATGAATGTTGCTCTTCCTGGAATAGTGGAAGATTTTAAATCTGATTTATCGACCATGCAATGGTCCATTACAGGTTATACGCTTGCATTATCAGCTGTCATTCCTTTAGCTGGTTGGATGACGGACCGATTTGGGGCAAAAAAGATATTTTTAATTACAATCGCCTTGTTTACGCTTGGTTCCGTTCTATGTTCTGTAGCACAAAACCCTGAACAGCTCATCCTCTATCGGGTTATTCAAGGGCTGGGCGGAGGAATGGTTGCCCCAATAGGAATGGCCATGATTTTCCGACTTGCTCCTCCGGATAAAATGGGGGCCGTAATGGGAACACTTGGGGTTCCTATGCTATTAGCACCTGCACTAGGGCCTGTTTTAGCAGGATATCTTGTAGAATACGTTACTTGGCACTGGATTTTCCTTATTAATTTGCCAATCGGTATTATTGCACTATTGGTCGGAATGAAATTTTTGCCGAATGTTGAACGTAAGACAGTTCCATCGCTTGATTTTTTAGGAATTATATTAGCACCGATTGCATTCGCAATGCTCGCCTATGGAGTGAGTGAAGGGGGCAAAAGCTGGACTTCAACGGAAACTCTTACCGGATTAATTGTAGGTGGAGCTGCTCTCATTATTTTCATTTTTGTCGAACTTCGTCAAAAGCAGCCTTTATTAGAGCTGAGAGTTTTTGGATCATCTGACTTTAGAAAAGGGATTGTGATTGCATGGATTTCCCAAATCGCCTTATTTGGGGTTATGATTATTGTCCCGTTATTTTTACAAACAGTTAGAGGTTACGGTGCTTTAGATACTGGTTTAATTCTACTTCCACAAGCTCTAGCATCAGGTGTTATGATGCCAATCGGAGGGCGTTTATTTGATAAAATAGGTGCTCGTCCTTTAGCCATAACAGGCTTGTCTATTATTACTGGAGCGCTATTTATGCTTTCACGAATTTCTATGGATACAACTACCGGATTTATCATTACATGTTTAGTGATGATGGGAGCAGGAATGGGTCTATCCATGATGGCAATTAATACCCATGTTCTTCAAGCCGCTCCAAGACATCTTGTTAATCGTGTCACACCATTAACAACAGCGGCTCAACAAGTAATGGTTTCATTTGCGGTAGCAGGTATGACTGGGTTCCTGACGTCAAGAATCACTGCTCATATGACTGAAACAGCTAACCCAATTGAAGCATCCGTTGATGCCTATGGTGACACATTCCTTCTAGCTGCAGGGATTGCATTAGCTGGGGCACTTTTAGGAACAATCCTTAGTAGACCAAAACAACAGCCGGAACATGCACCAGATGATGAAACAAAAGACGCGAATGCCGCAATGATGGCAGGGCATTAAAAAGAAAGATGGATGACCTTTTCTCAATAAGGGAAAAGGTCATTTTTCATTAATATGCTTTTATAAAAAGAACAGCCACAATTTCTTAAATTGTGGCTGTTTTTCCCGACAGTCGCCCTATTAGAGATTTAAAAATTAGATTAGATGAAATAGTCAATAGTTCATCTTTAATTCACAAATGTTTGCTACTCTCTTTATATATGCAGTTATATGAGGAGGAAATGAAATGAAATATGTGAATAGAAAAATAACATTTCCGGAAAATGGAGATTTGGCTGTTGAAGCGCATGGACTAGTTAAAACGTTTGGCGACAACCGTGCTGTTGATGGGGTAGATTTGAACGTACGTGCAGGTACGATCTACGGTGTGCTTGGTCCCAATGGAGCAGGGAAAACTACCACAATCAGAATGCTGGCGACGCTTTTACGATCAGACGAGGGTTCAGCGAGAATCTTTGGACACGATGTAGTGAAAGAAGCACAGATTGTACGTCAACTAATTGGTGTGACTGGCCAGTACGCATCGGTAGACGAGTCACTTAGTGCTACGGAGAATTTGGTCATCTTTTCTCGACTGTTAGGACTAGGACGTGCAGAGTCAAAGCGTAAGGCAAACGAGTTGTTAGAGGAATTTGGTTTAACAGAAGCTGCAAAACGTCCTTTGAAAAATTTCTCCGGTGGTATGCGTCGCAGATTAGATTTAGCGGCAAGTCTCATTACACAGCCACCGCTTATCTTCTTGGATGAGCCGACAACTGGACTAGATCCACGAACACGTAATCAAATGTGGGAGACCATCCGCCGATTGGTAAAGATGGGGTCCACGGTATTGTTAACAACGCAATACTTACAAGAGGCAGATGAACTAGCTGATAGGATAGCGGTTATCGATCGTGGCAAAGTTGTTGCTGAGGGAACTGTGGATGAATTGAAAGCGTCAGTTGGGAACTCATCGTTACAATTGAGAATAAAAAATACAAAGGATATGGAGAACGCTCGTCAAACGGTTGAACGGGTACTCAAAGTTCAGTCAAATGTGACGTCCGAAGGTGGGAAGATTATTGCACCAATGGCGGATGCTAACACAGTGACTGACTTACTTATAGCCTTCCGCGAGTCAGGAATCCAATTGGCTGAGTTGAGTGTGCAAAAACCAACACTCGATGAAGTTTTTTTGAACCTTACTGGTCATGGTGTAGAGGATACATCAAAATTGCCTGGCGAATCGGTAGAAGGGGAGGTAGGCATATGAAAAACAATACGACGGAGTCGGTTTCTAATCGCCAATTAAAAAATAACACGAGCCTCGGTCAAACAGTACGTAACTCGTTTACAATGGCCTATCGAGGTTTGTTGAAAATTCGTCGCACACCTGAACAATTGTTTGACGTTACACTACAGCCAATCATTTTCACTCTGATGTTTACTTACATTTTTGGCGGGGCTATCTCCGGGAACGTACAGGACTATTTACCAGTCATTATTCCTGGTATCCTCGTTCAAACTGTGATTTCAACCTCAATTGTCACGGGCGTCCAACTGCGTGAGGACATGGATAAAGGCGTATTTGATCGATTTAAGTCATTGCCGATTGCGCGTATTGCTCCGTTAGCAGGAGCATTATTGGCAGATAACATTCGGTATACCATTGCTACTGTGCTTACTTTTGTAATGGGATATATTATGGGGTATAGACCGGATGGAGGTCTAGGTTATGTCGCAATCGCTGGGCTACTTGTGATTGTGTGCTCTTGGGCAATTAGCTGGATTTTCGCCTTCTTCGGTGTGATTGCACGTACGGCTTCAAGCGTACAAGGAATCTCGATGCTAGTGCTGTTCCCACTTACTTTTCTTTCTAATGCTTTTGTTCCAGTTGAGACAATGCCTAATTGGCTTCAGTGGTTCGTGAAGCTCAACCCAGTTTCGCATCTTGTGACAGCTGTCAGAGAGCTTGCCAATTCTGGAACCATTGGTACGGATTTCGGCATCTCCCTCATTGGGGCTGCCATCATTGTAGCGATTTTTGCACCTATCACAGTACGTGCATATATGCGCCGAGCATAGACATGAGGCGATAATCAATAAAGGTAATATAAAAACACTGCAACCCCTTGATAAATAAAGGGAGTTGCAGTGTTTTTTACGTAAATAGAGATCCTCAGGATTGTCTGGTTTTTGGAATGTTAGTTTAGTATTGTTACCTTTAATTGTTTTACTCCAAAATTGATCGCATCTTGTTGAGAAGGAATAAAGATATCAATTCGATTTCCTTTAATGGCTCCGCCGGTATCTCCGGCGATTGCATTTCCATAGCCTTCTACATAAACTTCACTGCCAAGCGGAATAACCGATGGGTCAACTGCGAT
>NZ_NUOW01000089.1:0-365 GCF_002584635.1 Bacillus sp. AFS031507 | reverse complement strand
TACCTTTCTATGCCCTCTCAGTCCAATCAACAAATCATGAAAAAGGTATATGATGATTGGAAAAGTTTCTTCGAAGCCTCTAAGAAATATAAAACCATGCCTACTAGCTTTTCAGGAAAGCCAAAGATGCCTAAGTATAAACCGAAGAATGGACGTACGACTTCTTATTTAACCAATCAAATTACCAAAATTAGAAATGGAAATGTGCTTTCATTACCAGGTACTCCTCTAACATTAAAACTGGGGAAAATCGCACATATAGATGGTAAACTACAACAAGTGCGGATTGTCCCGACTTATGGCCGGTATGTAATGGAAGTCGTTTTTAAAAGTGAAGATGAAAAAGAGATCAAACGATCAGAAAA
>NZ_NUOW01000088.1:0-4557 GCF_002584635.1 Bacillus sp. AFS031507 | reverse complement strand
ATCTGAGGGAGTTGAAGAAGAAAAGAGAATCTATATACTCAAAAAGAAGAAAGTTGGAATAACCTTGATATTTACTAGTGCATTTAATGACCTAGATACTTACCTCAAAGAACACCTACACACCATCACGTGCCACGATCTATTTAGCATAAAGCAGGATTTCTATGACATGGTTAGAACCCTCACTGGTAGTACTGCGAATCTGACCGGTATCACGGAACTACTTATCTTTCGTCACCTTTACCACACTCTTGGAATGACTGCACCTGTCTTTGATAAGTCCGTCTCAGACGGAAACAGTCAGCTATCTATCGGGAAGCGATTTATGGGGAAGAACGGGAGACCTCAAGACCCTGATATTGTGATTGAAAGAAACGGGGCCATTACTCACTTACTATCTATAAAAAATGCCCTAGCAACCAACTCTCCGAAGGATTTTGAAAAGGAGAGTGAAGTTATTCAAAACTTAATGAATAAAAATGGACCAAATCAGGTATGTAGCAATGGGATTGTGGATATTCATCGTATTGATAATATACGTCATGACCAACACAAGGATTTTAAGTCAATTACCGTAGTCTTTTCAAAGGTTCAAGACCGTCACCAACGGGCTATTGATATCATTCATGATACCTACGATTGGCACCGATTCATTGTCTTGGAGAACAACAAAAACCCGTTCATGGAAGTGCTTAAGAGAAACTTACCGCTTCTCATTCGAGTGGGATAATACACCTCAATCGGTGTTGGAAAATCTGTAGCACTTTTTAGTATTTCAACTAACGAATGCGATAGCTGAAGATTGTTTATTGTAAATTACATAAAATAGAACGCCATTCTTTTCATCACAAAACGAAATGGGCGTTCTTATTTTATGAACATTGTTATGAGTTTTTTTATAACTAACCCAATTAATACTCCTGGAATTACAAAAAGCATTGGTAAAAAAACAGGTCCTAACGATATTCCAAATAGCTTAATCTTGGTCGAATAAATTAAACCAACAGTTACAAAATATGCTGAAAAAACAAAAGGAAGAAATAAAAGCGGAGAAAATTCGTCTTCCCCATTTGCATCCTTTACTGCATCCCACATTGAAAAAAAGTACAAACAGGGATAAAACATTAGCCATTTGAAATTTATTACTTCAATAGACGTATCAATATTGCCATGAAAGCTTGAAATTATTGCTTCATTAAAATTAGATTGGATATTTACCAGAAATTCAAGAAATATAAATAATATGCCTTTTATATACTTTCGATTTAGTATTTGTCCAAAACCAGGTAATGCGATAGACCATAAAATTTTTTCAAATGCATTCTTATTCACATTTTTCTCATCCTACTTTAAGTCTGATTCCCTGGTGAAGATTCAGAGAGTTTTTTTCTATCTGGTGCAGTAAATGGTTCTTCCAACCACCCATGTTCTATCATCATATTTATTCCATCATTGATATACTTTCCAATCAGAGGAATAAACACTGAAAACTCTGCCGCTAGGTCATGTCTCATCACCTGCCCAAGGGCAGCACCCATGTTGGAAAGTGCTATGCTTCCTGATAATCCCCCATTAAATAGCATAAGTTTATCTGAAAATGGGGCACTAGTTGAATCAGTTACATGTGCATCCATTAACTTAGGAGAGGGCAAATCCTGATTAGATAAAGCTAAGGAGAATGCCTTAATTTGTTTACCTGAAAGTTGTGCACCTTCTCGAAAGTATTTTCTAAGCGTTTCTGAAGAAGCAACCTGACTAAAACCTAACATTAATGATTTGCCTAAAATATTAGTATTGATGTTTAATTGTAAATGCTTTATCTCAACTGCGGTAAGCGGTCTATCTCTTCCAGTTAGTATTGATATAAATGATTTTTTCTCAACAAAATCAACCTTATTAGCATAAGGAATTGTTGGAGGACTTAAATCCATTCCCTTAGAAAGTAATAAATGCATTCCTCTTTCATAGGTTTCTGCGGAATCATTTATATTGTTTCTAAAATAATTCATAATATCTTGTCTAGTCGCACTGCCATATGCACTACCATAGATTGTTAATGATATACTTGCCATTTGCGTAATATAAAAAACCATAAACATATCACCAAATAAACGAGGTGCATCTTTTCGAACATCCTGTTCCCCAAAACCTACAGGTACAGGGATTTTTTCCATGGTAAAAATATCACTTATTTGCTTAACATGTCTTCTAGAAAGTGCTATTGCAAATTCCACATAATCTTTAACCTCATCATCTTCCACCACTTGAAGAAAATGTTCGAATACACAAGTAAACATACTATCTCCCTGAAAATTAGCAAACAAATCAGCTAGTTCTGAAGCAGTTAGTTTTTTGTTTTGCTGATGTTCCGTAATCTGTGCTTCAACAAATGAATTCTTATCCATCTTGTTCCTCCCATTGCTTTATAAAGGTATTATTCTTGTATAGTTAGATAAATATTTAAATTTCTTCCAGTGGTTAAAATTCAGCACAATGTAAAAGAGACTATAATTTAAAATAGTCCCTTTTGCTTTGGTGTTTTTGTCTTGTTGTTAACTTATAATTCTCCAATTTCAGGGGATGTTATTCCTGACGTAGTTGATTCAATTTTCACTTATGTATTGGTGGATTGGTTACGTAGATTAGGTATTGCCTCTCTTGTACGAATGAAAAAGATTCATGTATCGTTGATTTTCCTTATAGAATCTTTGCTTTTGTATGGGTTTCAGTTTTTTAAAGAAAAGACACAGGAAAAGGATTATTGTAGTAATCAGATTCGGAGAGGGGAATAAGCCCCCTTTTTTTGTTTAGAATTGGTCTCACTCTGCTTTCTTCCGAAGATAAAGTTTGTGAAAACCTACACTTAAACTACTATGAAAATTCACTTCTATAAATTGGAAAAAAGGCAATGCTAAAGAAGACGCAGCTCATTCATTTTTTAAAAAAAGGAAGAGAGCGACAATTCATTGATCTATTGTTAATAAATTAGTTGGATTAGGATGCTTCTGGTTCTTTTATTGATACGATATAACCGAAACTTTCAAGCCTTCTTAAGGAATGCCGAACAATAGATTGCTGTCTTTTTTTATCGAAGTAGTCTTCGCCTAAATCTACATACATTTCCTTACGGGTTAATAGATAATAAGCAATCCTTAATATCGCATGGGCTACGACTATTCCAGCTTTTTTCGTTCCTTTTCGTGATGCTGTACGTCTATACAGTGCACCGAGATAGTTTTTTGATCCTCTAACTGAATGAGCTGCTTCAATTAATGCTGATTTTAAATATTTGTTTCCTTTTTTGGTTTTAGATGATTTCCTTTTTCCAGCACTTTCGTTATGACCAGGAACCAGCCCCGCCCAGGAACACATATGGGCAGCAGTAGGAAATTGTTCTTTAATATTATTTCCTAGTTCAGCCATCATTTGTTCCGCCATTCGTGTAGCGATACCAGGGATGGAATCAAGTCGTTCTATATCTTCTTGATAAGAACTCAACCTTTGAGCTACTTCTTGATCTAACATATCAATTTGCTCGGTAAGAAAATCAATGTGCTTTAAAATCGTTTTTAACATCAGACGTTGATGATTATGAATATAACCATTAAGAGACAGCTCAAGTTCCTCTTTCTTCTTTTTTAATGTACGTCGAGCAAAGTTTGCTAGTTTTTCAGGATCTTCTTCACCATCTGCCATTGCACGAAGCATATCTTTGGCTGAAACTCCCATAATGTCAGAAACAACCGACCCAAGTTTGATGTTGGCACCTTCTAAAACTTTTTGGATTCGATTGATTTGTCTTGCCCGTTCTTCAATAATACTTCGACGGTAACGCACAAGTTCTCGTAATTCTCGTTGGTTTCGATTTGGAATGTAACTGGGTTTAAGTAGTCCATGCCGAAGAAGTTGAGCAATCCACTCTGCATCCTTAACGTCGGTCTTGCGACCTGGGAGTGCCTTCATATGTTGGGCATTCACGACTAAAAACTCAATTCCTTCAGCTTCAAGCAGGTTTACGATGGGTTTCCAATATACGCTTGTGCTTTCCATAGCGACATGGGTACACTTATGTTCCTTAATCCAATCAATTAACTGTAATAAAAAAACAGTTTTAGTCGAAAAAGTTCTAATCTCCTTTCCTTCAGTTGTCATGACGCAGGCAGTAATGTTGTCTTTATGGACATCCATACCACACGCTCTTTCAATGATCACATCCATTGAAAACTTCCTTTCTACGGCTCATTATATTAGAGGCTGGTGCAACAACCAGAAATTAGGATTAATCTACTATGAGTGCTTCCCGTAAGGGAGCGACAATCAGTGATGCACCGTGGTCGAAGGAGTCAGACTAACGGATGGGCTCTAACGCACCATAGTGTATCGACCTTCCTCTCCCAGCCGTAGAATCAGTATTGACGGTTCTAATTCATTTTCATTCTCTGTGGTGCAGCGACGATTTTTCCGCTACATGGATGGCTAACGGGTGCTTGTGCGGCCGAGCCTAGGTCGTATCATATAGCGGGTGGGATTCCCGTCGAGTAAGAACTAGCCATTCGC
>NZ_NUOW01000087.1:0-8698 GCF_002584635.1 Bacillus sp. AFS031507 | reverse complement strand
CACAACTAACGCACCCGTTAGCTTAAGTACATTCCTTCACAAACTATTTTGAAAAATAAGTTATTGTCCAATTAAGTTATAACGCCAATTATTGCACCGCATAAAGCTTCCTGGAGGATATTCAAATTCGCATTCAGAGTTAAATTGAAAATCAAGCTTACGACAAATTGCATTAGAAGCAGGATTATCAATCGATGGGAATGCGTGAATGTATTTATATTTGTTCTCACTAGTTGCTTCTTCTATTGCTAACTTTACTGCTTTTGTAGCTATTCCTTTCCCTTGATACGAGGGTAGAACGCTCCATCCAGTTTCATATACACTTTCATTATTCCACGTAGTTTGCCAATAACCCACAGAACCTACTGTTTCTAATCCCGGTAACAATATAATGCTGAACATACGTCCTCTATTACCAAGCTCAAGATATCGTTTATGTCGATTCAAAATCTGCTCTTTACTCTCTGGACCACCAAGATGCTGCATCATTTCTGGAGCGTTAATACGAAAAAGTAAATCAAGGTCATTATCCTCCCAAGGCTTTATCTGAATGATATGGTTATTTGCTTCCAATTTTTTTTCATCCCCTCACCACTTTTTATTTACTCTTTCTTTACGGAAGCTAAAAATCCTCTATTTTGATATTGTTGTTTAACTAAACTGCCCCGATAGTGGAACAAAAAAAAAGAGCAGCCACCGCAACTCTCTGTTAAACATAAGCACCCGTTAGCTGAAGAAGAACTTTATACATTTTTCTCTCCAAATGGTGGAAAAATTAATAAAAATCTATATATGTTCCACTATCGACTAACTCTTTACCTTCCACTAAAATTTTATACAATAGTTCTTCTAAATTTTTATATTCTTGGACTGTTTTAAACCTTTTAAATTTAATTTCCTGAACCTTGCCCGATAATGAATCTACTACATAGAAACTCTCATTAACCATAGAAGTTGCGAAAACAAATAAATTATTTTTGTTAGCTTTCTCCCAAATAGATAAGGGTACTATTCTTCTTATGGGAGTAGGTGTGTTTACCATTTCTTCGTGTGATAATCCCTTATATCCATCTTGCTTTCCTGCAATATTAATTAAATCAAATAAATAACATCCATTTGTTACTTGCAGAAGTTCTTTATAGACATTGGGTAATGTACCAAACTCATTCTCCAATTTGGTTAAATCTTCACCTGGTAATGGGCAATGTATTTTGGTTTGCCACCGATTATCAAAAAGATGACCGTATAAAGTTGTTCCCGTTCTTAATTTTTTTTTATCATCTTTATACAATTTATCTATTTCATTTATATATTTCGAAAGCATTTTGTAACTCCTCAAATATATATTTTATTAGATAATTCGCCTTCATTGATTATTCTCCTTCTTCAGCTAACCTGCTTCGTTACTTAAATAAAAAAGCTGCCGAGATTGGCAGCTGGTTCTTCAACTCTTATTTCTAAAGAGGCGAATTATTTAACCTCCGTGATGAACATTTCTTTTTATTTCATTATTTCTTGTTTATCGTAATCCCTTAACGCCCAAGATAAAATATCATTTGCGTAAAGTCCTACATCGTCTGGTGGAATTTCAACAAATTCACCATCAATAAATGCAGCCCAATGGATGTTTTCTGTAGGTTTTTCAACCAATCCATTGATTTCTGTAATCATACCGTTTGTTTCCGCTACATCAAAGTTATTTTTGGTTATGTCGTAAATAGTGTCTCCCTCTTCAAATGTTATATTTTTCTTTACTATAACTTTATTGTTTTGATCCATAATCTGAATAATGCCATTTACTTCGACTGCATATGCCGGATTTGCAAGCCATAAAGTAAACAAAAAGGGGAGTGCAAAAGCAAGTTTGTACATATATATCCTCCTCATTTTTTTCGTATTTTTTCCTAATGTCATTTAATTATGAGTGTTGTTTTAATATAAAAACACCTAACAAGTTGTTAGGTGTAATTTCAAATATAAATAGAATTAACTATAACAAATTTGGTTAATGACACCGGTTTATCGCTAAAATTTAATCTAGGTTTTAAGCGATTGAAAAAGAATCAATTTTTTTGTATTTTTGACTGTTATTAAACTATCCTGAGACATTACTTCAATAAGCAAATAGCAATCCTCCGTATTGAAGCATCGCACCCGTTTGTTTAAGTGTTTTTCACAATATTGTCGAGCGCATCGGACCAGCAGTCGTACACGTACTGATCGCCGGGGTGACCGGCGAATCCTCGTAGATGGAAAATTTTAACTGGTGGGGCGGCGGCTACACGAAAGCCTGCTCCGACACTTAATCTGTTGGACATATCCCAAAACCAGATATTTAGCTGTTCTTCACATTAGCAACTTAAAAAATAATTACTCATCCAAATTGAAGCACAGTTTTCTCAATTGTTCAATGATGCTTTTAAGCTCATGCTCTTTCTTCAAAAACTGAAGCATGGCAAGGATTAGTGCAGATCTAGGCTGTTCTCGCTCTACTTCCTCCTGGAGTATAACGAGCGATTCATGCAGTTCTGTTTTGTGATAATTCGTTATCGCCAATTCTTTTAGGGTAGAGAAAAGAAGCTCGAACAGCTTACGTCTTTGTTCAGCTACAGAAACAGTGTTGCCTTTATAAGCTGATTCCACATAATTATCCATCATGTTATTTTGTAAAATTGCTTTTGGTTTTTTATTCAGGACCCCGCCAACGACTTCCTCTAAGAGATCCACAATAAACATAGAAACATCTCTTATATTTAACGGCCTGTTATCAAATATTATTAAGAAAAGATACTCTTTAACGATCCCATTATAAACCGATACAAGGTCCCATATATTAAGTTCTATTTCTTTACCAAACCTACGAATCAAGGCATCTTTATTCATATTGAGAATATTTGCTCGTTGACTAAGCAGAATAGAGGCAATTTTCCCTTCACTACCTTGCATTTCAAAAGTATTCTTCATTATAAAATTATTCTCAATAAAAAAATAAAATTGACATTCGGTTTCACGAATGAAAATTTCTCTTAAGGTAAGTGTCGTGTCCGATCTAATCTCTTCCATTTTTTCGAAAAGGCTTTCCTGCTTTGAGTGATGCACCTCTACGAATAGATCCTCTTTAGAAGGAAAAAATTTATATAATGACCCTTTTGCGATTTTGCAATCATCAGCGATATCCTGAATCGATGTTGCAAGATAGCCTTTTTCTGAAAAAAAACGTTCAGCGGAATCCATGATGTTTTGTTTGACAATACTCAATCTACTTCCTCTTTTCAAAAAAGAATTGACATTCTTAAAAAATTAGATAAAATTAAGCACGTAATGACCAATTGGTTTTTCCGGAAAACCACAAGTCAAATATATATGATGTTTGCTAGGCATCAAGCCACAGAAGAGAGGAACGTTTAAATGTCTACACAAGCAGCTGAGAAATTAACATCATCTCAAGAGTTCTCGGTCAAAACTATTATCGCTCCACTTCTTGCCGTTATGATTGGTATGTTTATGGTTCTTCTTGATACTACAATTATGAATGTTGCTATCCCTAGTTTACAAAAATATTTTAACAGTTCATTGGAAACAATTCAATGGACCGTAACCGGTTATACACTTGCGCTAGCTACGATTATTCCTTTAGCTGGTTGGATGACAGATAAATTTGGAGCCAAGCGAATTTTCCTCATTACGATTACTTTGTTTACTATTGGTTCAGTCCTTTGCGCCTTCGCCCAAACTCCTGAACTGCTGATTTTATTCCGTATAATACAAGGCCTTGGTGGTGGAATGGTAACTCCCATCGGTATGGCAATATCTTTTAAAATGGCCCCCCCCGATAAAAGGGGAGCCGTTATGGGGATGCTTGGTATACCTATGCTAATTGCCCCCGCTACAGGTCCTTTGCTATCTGGATGGTTAATTGAGGTAGCATCTTGGCATTGGATTTTCCTAATCAATTTACCAATTGGAATAGCTGCCGTGATTGTTGGTCTAAAGCTTCTGCCCAATCAGCAGCGTGGTAAAGCACCTGCCCTCGATATTCTAGGAATGATTCTTGCCCCGATCGCCTTTTCCATGCTAACTTATGGTGTCAGTGAGGGAGGAAGGGGCTGGAGTTCCACTGGCGCATTAACGGGATTGATTGTTGGGGGTGTCACACTTCTCATTTTCATTTTCGTAGAACTACGTCATAAGCAACCATTGCTGGAGCTGCGTGCATTTAAATCATTAGATTTTACTCGCGGTATTATCATAACTTGGGCTTTACAAGCCTCCATGATCGGGACTATTCTCTTGAATCCTTTATTCCAACAAGGCGTATTAGGTCGAACACCTCTCGTGAGTGCGGCAATCTCCCTCCCTATTTCCTTGGGAGGTCTAATATTTACGCCATTCGCGGGGAAATTATCCGATAAAATAGGCGCCCGACCTCTTGTCTTTACCGGTTTGAGCCTTATGTCAATTGCTTTATTTTTGCTTTCTGGGGTAAATCTAAATACCGGAGTAATTGCGTTAATGATTATACTTTTTATGGTGGGATGTGGCATGGCCATATCAATGATGCCATTAAATGCACATGTTTTAAAGTCTGCTCCTCGTGAACTGGTAAGCCGAGTAACACCTTTAACATCAGCTACTATACAGGTTGTGAATTCATTTGCCGTAGCCGCTTTAACGGGACACTTATCTTCACAAATAAGAGAGCGTATGGCGGACGCTGGCGAACACGCCGTAAATTTAAAAATCAATGCCTTAGCTTTTGGTGACACATTCTTAATTATAGCCTGCATTGCCACGGTTGGTGCGATTTTAAGTTTATTTCTTCGCAAACCTCACATCAAATAAAAAGAATTACCATTAGCATAAGGAAAGAGTGACAAATATTAAATTTTGAAATTTTGATCATAATTAAAATGTAATTGACCAACGAGAGGAGTTTTTAGTATGAGCGCAGCTATATTAGTGATAGGAGCTACCGGAACAACAGGCAAAGAATTGGTGAAACTTCTGGCGAAGAACGGACATAAAACGCGTGTTACTGTTCGTCCCACAAGCAAAACAAGCGAACTGCAAGCATTGGGAGTCGAGTTGGTTCAAGCCGATCTAAACGACTTCGACTCACTGGTAAATGCCATGAACGGTATCCAAAAAGTATATTTTGCAACACCTCTTCTTCCGAATATGGTGGAACTTTCTTCTTCGATTGTTCGTGCAGCTAAAAAAGCCGGTGTGAAGCATCTTGTGAAGTTATCGGGCGGCGGGGCTGAATTGGATACATTGGCAAAGTGGCATAATGCAGTCGAAAAAGAAATAGAGCAGTCCGGCATGGCGTATACATTCTTGCGCCCAAATACATTTATGCAAAACTTAGTTAAATTTAACTCGCATACCATTCGTGAACATGGAGCCTTCTATGCGCCGCATGGCGACGGAAAAGCGGCTTACATTGATTCCCGCGATATAGCCCAGGTTGCCTATCGGGTCTTAACGGAAGAAGACCATGAGAACAAAGCATATTACTTGTCGGGACCAGAAGCACTTTCCAGCGCCGAAATTGCGGAAATTCTTTCTTCAGTAACCGGAAAATCAATTAAGTACGTAGACGTACCTGTTGAAGCTGCTCGCGCTTCTATGCAAAAAACAGGCATGCCTACTGAAATCGTTGAAGGCTTGTTAGAACATTATCAGATTATGAAGTTAGGTCACACAGCAAATGTCTCCAATACGGTAGAAGAAATAACCGGACATAAAGCAACCTCTTTTGAGACTTTTGCTAAAGCAAATAAGGAAGCATTTATCGGTTAATATATAGTTCAAAGTAAAAAGGGCTGTCTAAAAAAGTCTATAAAGACTATACGGATAGCCCTTTGTTTTTTCGATTTAGTTATCCTAGCATTATCACTTGATTTTCTGCTTTGATAAACTAAAATATTAACTCTGGAGCCAGGATATGTATCAAGGCTCCGTTTGTGGACAAGAACAACATCTCTTAAATTGCATTTAAAATCGTAAAGTTACGACAATCTTGCACATTCTAAGAGTTGTGGAACGGGTTCTACTTAAACTAATGCATGCGTTAGTTCAATAAAGATATTTCAATTAAATCCCTAAAATAGTTATATACTCTTGATTTTTTAGTTGGTCTGTTATCCATTTTTTAAATTCATTTATTAAAAAAGTTAAACTTAAAATATTTTGCTCGTAGTTTTTTCTAAAATTTTTTCTGTTTCTCCCACAAACAAAAACCCTATCCTATTCTTTAATTCACTCTCAGTAGGGTTATTTGTTAAATATCGATTCAATCCCTCAAGATCGTTAAGGATTCGTTCCCAAATATCTTTATTAATTTCACTCATACCCCATAAACTATAATTTTTATAATTCTTTTCAATACATTTAGAAAGATATGTAAAAGTCTCATCTGTAAAATATTGGTAAATTCATAACAATGTGCGATGGTAAAACTCCAATAGCAGATGCTTTAAATAATTTATAAGAATTCTTTTCTCATAAGAGTATATAAAATTTTCAAAAAAAGGCGGCTTATCATTTTTAGCAAGCTGCCTGTTTTTTATCAAAGAGAATAGTAACTCCTTGTATTTATTTCAAAATATTTAAAGCTTCCTTCGTAAATGAACGCAGTTCTTCGGTGTTACCTTCACGAATTTTTGCTACCCAAGCCGGATCGCTTAGTAGTGCTCGTCCAACGGCCACAAGATCAAACTCTTCTCGCTCAAGACGGTCGATCAGATTATCGATATCTGCCGGTTGTCCACCCTTACCTTCCGTGAATAAGCTCATGGCCTCAGAATCCAAACCAACTGATCCGACTGTAATTGCTGGTTTACCAGTAATTTTACGAGCCCAGCCAGCCAGGTTAAGGTCTGATTCCTCGAACTCTGGCTTCCAGAATCGTCGTGTTGAAGCATGGAAAATATCTACACCAGCCTCAGACAGCGGTTCAAGGAAAATTTTCAATTCATCGGGAGTCTTTGCTAGTTTGAAATTATAGTCGGTAGCTTTCCATTGAGAAAATCGGAAAATAATAGTGAAGTTAGGACCGACAGCTTGACGCACGGCTTTGATTACGTCTACAGCAAAACGTGTGCGACTTACTAGATCACCACCATATTCATCTGTACGCTTATTGGTTACGTCCCAGAAGAACTGGTCTATAAGGTATCCATGAGCGCCATGTATTTCCACTGCATCAAACCCAAGTTTCTTAGCATTAGAGGCAGCATTTGCGTAAGCTTGAATGAGTTCTTGAATCTCTTCGACGCTTAACGGTTCAGATACCTTTTCACCAGTTAAACTGATACCTGATGGACCGATTGGATTGACATCTGAATCAGGAAAATTTTTCTTTTCGCGCGCCATACCAGTGTGCCAAATCTGTGGAGCAATTTTCCCTCCAGCCTCATGTACTTCCTTAACAACTTGCGCCCATCCGTTTAGAGCTTCTTCACCATAAAAATGTGGGACATCAGGTTCTGCTCCAGCTGCAGGATGCTCAATTAGAGTACCTTCAGTGATAATTAAACCAACTCCGTTCTCAGCTCGTCGTCGATAATATTCAGCTACATTGGAACCTGGAATCCCATTCGGTGAAAACTTGCGGGTCATTGGTGCCATAACAAATCGATTTTCAAGCTTCAATTCTCCAATTTCAAATGAGGTAAATAATGGTTCAACAGATTTTGTTGATTTCATAAAATTCTCTCCTTTTTAAACTAATAAAATAATTGGTTAATCAAAAGTAGTCTCTGTAAGGAGTAGGAGACTTATTCTAACTACAATTTTTATTGGATTTAGTTTAAATTCATTTTGTAAAATATTGAAGTCCTTTAAGACAACGAACAATATATAAATAGTTATAACAGATAAAAAAATTCCTTTTTCTATCAATTCACTTTCCTCCAGAATTTCAAATAAAAATTAGCCTCTCAATATTTTTTGTAACATTCCTTCTTCAACTAATCTGCCCGTTAGTTTAAGTACATCTCTTCACAATCTCAATGGAGTATAACCTATTGATACATAATTAAATCACCTTTAAATTAGACTTCATAATGTCTCATAAGACTTGTATCAAGCAAGTTTATAACGGAGTTCCATAAAACTTGGATTGGATATAATACCTTTCTCCATATTCATTACTTAAAAAGCCCACATTATAACTTTTTATATCTATTAGTTCCTTGAAAGTGTTAAGAATACTGCAATTCCAGTCAATATTATGGTTTTTATATGGATAATTGTCACTGTTGGGATTGAACGTATGAATAAATACTGCATCTTGTCCAGCGTCATTCAAGTTAATTAACACCCAAGATTGGTATGGTTTATTAAATGTTTCAAGTTCCTTTAATAAGTTATTGTATAAAGCCATATGTGCTTTTACATGTTCTTTTCTAAATCTCACACTATCATTACCAATTCCCCAAAAATCAAGATGTCTATGCCAAATATCGAACCACTCATCAAGTTGAATGTCACATGTATTTACTTCTGTTTGTTTCCATAGTTCACGAAAATAACGTTTCTTTCCTCGGAATTTTTTCAATATATACCTCCTAAAGAAATAGAAATCTACAATTTCATTTTTAACAGATATATCCTTGTTCAACAATCCTGCCCCGTTAGTGGAACAAGAAAAGGAGCTGCCGCAGCAACCCCAATCTTCATACAGATAGGTAAG
>NZ_NUOW01000086.1:0-20467 GCF_002584635.1 Bacillus sp. AFS031507 | reverse complement strand
GCCTTACCTATCTGTATAAATAAGGGTACTCGTATATTAAAACACAAAAAAACCCTCCAATCACTTGGGAGATGACGAGGTTTTTTTTATTTACACGCAATCAAAAAATATTCGTTAATTTTTATTCATCTTTATGTGTAATTAACTATAAAAAAAGTGCTGATAAAGCCAATACCTATAATAAAAGAAATAAACGGCAAATCACGGTCAGATGACTTTTTAAATATAATGACCGCTAAAACAAACGAAAAAACGGTACCAATAAGTAAAATTCTATTTACCCACATAAGTAAGATACTATCTAACCACAGCAAAAAAATTTCTCCTTCTATTTTGATTATGATAATCCAATAAAAAAGTTAATCTCTAATTTGATCAGCGGATATTGCTTCCTCTAGAACTACAGTTATGGCTTAATAATTACATTATAAAAGCAATTTTTTAAGTTCTGATGAATTTTATGTAAACGTTTTTTTAAGTTTTACCCCTATTGTGAAGTAAAGATAATAATAACTCGTTGAAGAATAAGGGAGTTGATAGAGGCTTCTTCATAACCGTCTAAGTTATAGTCATTTTTGGTTATTGTACTAAAGTGGCAGGATTGTTTAATAAAGATAGTGAATTAGGTAATAAGTAAATAGAATTAAGTTCGTTGGAGAGTGTGTCTGTGGAAATTAATGCTTTGGTAGAAAAATGTATAAAATCAGCAATTGAATATGGGGTAGCTGCATTTGAAGTTGTCGAAAATTCAAGAAAGACAAATCGATTATACGATAAGAATTTCAAAAACTTTAAAACATTAAAAAGTCTTGGAAGCAATGGGATCGGTGAATTAGAAAAGTTGCTTGAACACTCAAATGACTATGTTAAATATTGTTCTGCCACGCATTTACTTTCGGTAAAGGAAGAAAAGGCGAAAGATGTACTAAAACGTTTAGTCAGTAAACCTCAACTTTTTGGATTTGATGTTGAAATGTTAATAATTGAGTGGGATAAAGGTAATTTAAAAGAGTATCTTAACTAGGTGTTATTGTACTAACGGGGGCTTGAGTGAAAGAATGATTTCCATCAATGATCGCTGCGGCGGTCATTTTTTCTTGTTGTGCTAACGGGGTAGGTTAGTTAAAGAAGAAATGCTTTATTTTATTGAATAAATAGAGGGTTTTTAATAATAAATATCGAAAACATTCATAGTTAATTTGAATGTAGTATGACAAAGTAATCCGAAAGTATCATGGAGGAAGAGATGAAGAAAGTAATAAACATGATTAATCCAATTTCGAAAGTGGCTGGAGTGTCATTACTTGAATTGAAAAAAACAGAAAAAGCACTTGGTGCTATTTTTCCAGATGAATACAAGGAACTTTTTTTAGAAACGAATGGAGCAAAATTTGGTGATTGGGCTTTGTTCCCTATTCAAACTAATGAACAAACAGCATTAACAATTGATATTGTAAAACAAAATCGGGAATTCAGACCAAATAATGTCCAAAGTGAATTGATGTGTATTGGTGAAAATATCAATGGTGATAAGCTTTGCTACCGAATTAGAAAAAGATTTATGCAGGAACAAATCTATGTTTGGTATGCTAAAACTGAGAAAAGCGATTGTAGAGCATTAACATTAAAAGAATTTATAGATAGGAATGTACCTAAAGTAAATACTAATAAGCCTAATAAACTTGGCACTTTTATGGTTGAAAGTGGAAAGCTAATTGTTACTGCTTTAAACTTTCACTGTCTGTATAGCAGACAGTTTTTATTTTTAGCAGCGGTTTACTACAGTTAGTTATGAAAATAAACAAGGGTAAAGCCTTTTTTCTTGTTCCACTAACGGTGCAGGATAATTGAACAATGATAAGAGAAAACTAGTTAAAAAAGGACATTTTTATGTTTGGGCTTATTATAGCTGTTATCCTTTTTAATTTAATTGCTTTTATAACTAACAACCGTCTTACTAAAAATCAAATTGTTCATATTTGGGCATTTACCATTATTTCTCAGGGACTTGCTGATTTGTATATTGACCACAAATACCAAGGTTATTGGTACTTTACAAAAGGTGTTGATTGGGCATCTTTACCTACCCTTACAATGCTTATACCACCTGTAAATATGATGTTTTTGAATTGGTATCCATTTAACTCTCCATTATTAAAAAGAATTCTTTATTATATTTATTGGTTAGTATTTATGTTGATTTATGAAGTAATAGCATTACTTCCAGAACCTTGGGGATTCTTCAATTATGGGTGGTGGAAATTGGAGTATTCTATTCTTGTTGACCCTATTTTGTTAGTTATTTTACTGAATTATTATAAGTGGATTTGTAAGATTGAAAAAAGTTAACGAACGGGTGCAAGAGTTGAAGATCAGGGCTGTCATTATGGTAGCCTTTTCTTATTCGACTAACGGAGCAGTTTAGTTGAAGAGTGGTTTTTAACTCTTTTTCAGCACTAGAGGCAGATAGTTTAGAATTAATTTAGCTTCAATTGCCGTGAACCGTACCAAAGTAAATGAGGTTTTTAACTAAAAAATTACTCTTATAAAATTAAAAAGATGGAAATCAGCTGAACATGGTTTTTGCTGCTCGCATCCATTGATGAAGTAAAATTTCGAAAGTCTAAGCTGATTGTCGCCGGATAAATTTTTCTTTAGTGCGTTATTATAGCCCAAGTAGGATGACTACTGGGCCTAAATCTTTTTATGATTTTTAAAGCTTAAATAGTTAAGTGATATTGATAAGAATTAGGCTGGTAAATCTTTATTTGCTTTTTTCATAGATGGCTTTTCTATGGATTTCCTACCTAGAGAAATACGTATCTGTGTTTTCCTACCCTTTTTATGATTGCAGGGCAGGTGGAGCCGCCACTGATAACGAATAGCAGACATGCGTAAAGCTATAACAATAAGGACAATCAGCGTCAACTGAATGGGGGTGCTCCAACCCAGCCAAATACATATGGCACATAAAATTGTTAAAATCGCATGAATTTCTTCCTTTAAAGCAAGGGGTTTTCGGGCAGCGATGATGTCACGAATCATACCCCCTCCAACGCCGGTAAACATCGACGCCAAGACCATTACGCCCAAATCATTAGAAAAAACCTCTTGGGCTGACATTGCTCCTTGAAGAGCGAAGGAAGCAAGACCAATGGAATCAAAAAATAAACTCCACCGCTTCCAATGATTAATCCACTTTAGCGGTAATAATACGATGAATGTCAGCGTCATTAAAACCGTTAAAATGATGGAATGGTCCCAAAGCTCTGAAACAGGGACACCTATAATCAAATTTCGTACGAGCCCTCCCCCAAATGCTGTGGTTAAACCCAATGCGTAAACCCCAACAAAGGAATATTCTACTTCAAGGGCTACAAAAGCCCCGCTTGCTGCATATGAAATAATTCCGATAAAATGAAGGACCATCCAAGACATTCCTTTAAAATACCTCCTGATATAAATAATTTATTTTCCTAATCTCTTCAGACGCAAATACGAAGGTTGGAATATACCTTGCAAGAGAGAAAAACATCATTTTCCATTTTTAAACAAAAAACTCCACCACAAGAAATCATCTCAACAGACGACATTTTGTGGTGGAGTAATCAATTAGCATTGCCTACTAATAAATCATTCCATTGGGAATAATAAATAGAGTTCTAACAAAAAGTTTTATTAGTGCTCCATCATTAAATTTGTCTAAATTTTGTCCAACTGCATTGATTATACTCCTCTCAAGCAGAAAAACAAGAAAAATTTAGGACTGGTTGAATTTTTTATAGACTGTGTTGTATAGTATCGAGTTGTTAGGAGGAGAGAGCATGGGGAAAAAGGAAACAGCGTTTAATGATATTGTACGGAAAATGCGAAAAGAGATTTTTGGAAAGGGACCGGAGCGAATTTTTACTCACTTCGTGGATAATATGGCTATCACAACCATGTATGGTATTCTAACTCCGACAGAAAAATTTATTGCACAATCCCAAGAGGGTAAAAAAGTAATTCATAGTGCCCGAACCGAAATGATTCGGGATATATATAAGCAGAAAATACCTGAAGGAATGGAGGAGATCGTAGGTTCAAAGCTACTTCATTTATTTTCGGATGCAAAGATTGAAGAGGATATGGCTGTATCAGTTTTTATTTTTGAAAAAACGATTGAGTAATAACCAAGGGGATTTTTTGCAAATAAAACAGAGCATCATTCAAAACGCTGAAAAACAATTATTTTAGATGATACTATTTGTTTATAGGTGTTTATTCTATTAATTTGAAAAACCTCATTTAGATATGTCACGGGGAACCGTATCATAAGTAAATGAGGTTTTTAGTCTGAAGCATTGATATCACTTGCCTAGGGCATTTTTATAGGCGAAAATACCGTACCATAAGTAATAGTGCATTTTCAAAATATGTTTTCCTAAAATTAGGAGCAAATTTGAGAATAGACATATATTTGCTCATTGTGAATGATTGGTAGAATTCGAATAGATACAACAAAAAATGTCGAATTAAAGTATAATAGATTTATGAAAAATTGTTAGTTCGTGTTGGTACAGAATCTCATTTTACTAAAATGAAGGTTGAGTATGGGGGGGAGACTTATGAACGAAGAAGGCAAAATATCCAAAAGTGATCTAGATTATATTATTAATCAGCTGAAACAAACTCAAAAGGAAACAGCTGCCACTTTAGCAGTACAACCAGCTTGACTTATTCATCGGCATCAAAAATTACAATTGTTTAAATCTTGGATTTGGAGAATTGTAATAGGGGTTATCGTTAGTCTAGTCATTTTATTTGCAGTTTTATTTGCAGGGACTGTTAATTTTAACAAAGGAGAAACATTAAAAAGTGCATCAGTCATTGAGAGCATCCAAAAATTATCTACTTTGGCAACGGCACAAGCACATATCAAAACTATTTTATCTAAAGAAGATAATAAATTATTTGGCAAAAGCATCTAATTTGATTTTCCTGGGTCAAAAAGGACGTTATTTTTGGTCGTTCCTGGAGAAGTGACTGCAGGTGTTGACTTGAAGAATTTGACTAAAAAGAGCATCACTTTGGATACCAACACGAAGGCGATTCATATCACTTTGCCGCATGCCACCATTGTCCAAGCACCGTCTATCGACTTAAAGGACATTCAAACCTTTTCAAGTGAAGGCATGTTTCGTAGTGATGTCAATTGGGAGGAAGGGTTTCAACTGGAAGATCTTGCTAAACAAAACATAAAAAAGGATGCCATTCAGTCCGGTCTTTTAAAAACTGCTGAAGATAATGCCCGCCTTGCCCTACAAGATTTTTTTAAAAATCTAGGTTATACCGTAACTGTTACTTTCAAATAATCGGTTGCAGCCGGGGGCAAGAGTTCAAGATGGATCGCTGCGGCGGTCTTTTTTGCTTTTTGTGCTAACGGGCAGGTTAACAGAATAAGTTTGTTAAATGTAAAATAGTAAATGAGGTGATTAAATGAATATAAGAAAAGCTGTTTTATTAGATGTTACTGGTGTAGCAAAAGTACACGTTGATAGTTGGAAAACCACATATGAAAAACTTATCCCCGATGAATACATAAGTAAGTTGACTTATGAAAAAAGGGCAAAACTTTGGGAAGAAGTTATTCCAAATGGTAATGTCTTTGTGGCTGAAGATGATAATGGTCAAATCATTGGTTTTGCAGACGGCGGTAGAGAAAGAACAGGAGATTATAAAGAATATAAAGGGGAAATGTATTCAATTTATATTTTAAAAAGTTATCAGGGGCAAGGGATTGGAAAACGACTAATTAAAGCAGTGGTTAATGAGATAATAAAACAAGATTTAAATTCAATGATTGTATGGGTGTTGAAGGATAATATTTCCTGCACTTTTTATGAAAAAATGGGTGGGAAGGTAGTAGATTGTAAAACGGTTAATTTCTCTGGTAAAGAATTAACTGAGTTAGCCTATGGATGGAAAGATATTAGGTCGCTTTAATAATTGATTCTTCTTTAACTATTGGGTGCAAGAGTTAAAGAACAAACAGGATTGCTGCGGCAATCCTTTGTTATTGAACTAATGGGCAGTTTAGTTGAAGTAGAAACTAAGTTATTCGCCTTAATTCTTCCTCTAAGAAACACCTATACATAAATTTTTTGTTATTATCTAGTTTTTAAAGCTATCTACATATTTGGTATGCATTTAACAAATAATAACAAAAAAATTTTAAAGGAATGAGAGAAATTATGGATTTTTTGGACGATCTACCTACCTTACCTTATATATTTAAGGCATTGTTAATTTTTTTGGCTGCAATTATGCTTTTGCGTATCGCAGGAAAAAGATCGCTTGCAGAAACGACAGTATCGGAAGCAGTGTTGAGGATTTCGATTGGTGCTGTACTAATCCAACCTTTAGCATTAAGAAATGAATGGGAAGCAATATATGCTGGAACTTTGCTTATTATAGGAGTTGTATTATTGGCGAAAATACAAATATGGATACCAAAATCCAGAAAGTTTATTAATGGAGTACCATCAGTACTAATTAATGATGGACAGATGAAATTAGAAGAGCTAAAAAAAGCAAGACTAACAACAGATGAGCTACAGAGTTCACTTCGCCTAAAAAACATTGGCAATGTCGAAGATGTAGAATTGGCGGTATTAGAGTCCAATGGTAAAATATCGACTACCCTAAAGCCAAACAAAGCACCTGCAACCAAAGAAGATATTAAAAAAATTTTGGATATCTTAGCTCAAAATGGTATTCGTCCCTCATCACAAGATCAGTCCGAAGCGAAAACGCCACCATTATTTCAAGAAGCTTATGACGAGGGAGACATAGTGGACTATAAGCCTCAGATACATTAAATAAGCTATCTTTTTTGTCGCTAGTACGACTCATACTTAAGCATTTGTTCTTCAACTAAATTGTGCAGGAGTTAAAGATAAAGGTCGCTTCGGCGATCTTTTTTTGTTGAACTAACGTAAGCAGGTTAGTTGAAGAAAGGGCAGTATAAGAAATAGTATGATCCTTTAGCCGTGCTGATTTTGCACATTTGGGTAATGTAACTAACACATACTATAGGGGATTTATGGGGAAGGTATTTTTAGTATTTCTTTTTGGAGGTTATCTATGGAGGAAAAGGGAACCCAAATCAGGCTAACAGCGGGTGAGATTTCTCAACTCTGGCTTCAATACCTAAATGATAGTTCTAGCAAATGTATTCTTTCGTATTTTTTAGAAAAAGCCGAGGATGAAGAAATTAAGCCTATCATTCAATTCGCTTTAGAGTTATCTATGTCACATATCCAAAAAATTACAGCCATTTTAACGGAGGAAAAAAATGTAGCTCCATATGGTTTTAGTATAAAAGAGGATGTAGACTTAACTGCTCCTCGACTTTATTCTGACAGTTTTGTACTTAATTTTATAAACCAAATGTCTAAAATTGGACTTACCGCATATGCTGCGAGCGTAGCAACATCTGTAAGGGATGACATTAAAACTTATTATATGGATTGCCTTACCGAAACAATGGAATTGAATAAAAAATCAACCGATTTATTATTATCTAAAGGATTGTTTATTAGATCCCCTAACTTACCTAATTTAGAGAAGGTTGAATTTGTGAAAAAGCAATGGTTTATGTTAGATGTGTTTGGCGAGAAAAGACCACTAACAGCAGCTGAAGTAGATAATATATTTGCCAATCTCCAAAGAAACGCTTTGGGAGTTGCGGCTCTTACTGGATTTAGTCAGGTTGCACAAGATAAGGATGTAAAACAATTCTTTTTAAAAGGATTAGAAATTGGGAATAAACATATTCAATTATTTAGAGGTAAGTTAGAGGAAAGTAAACTCCCGTCACCTATGGGGTGGGATTCAGAAATAACAAATAGTACAACGTATACGTTTTCTGATAAACTTATGATGTTCTACACATCTGGTTTGATTACTTTGAGTATAGGGTATTACGGTACAGCTGTCAGTCAAAGTCCAAGAGCTGATATTAGTGCAATGTATAACAGGCTATCCTTAGAAGTGCAGATGTATGCTGAAGATGGAGCTAACATTATGATAAAAAATGGATGGTTGGAACAACCTCCTATGGCATCCGATAGAGATGAATTAATAAGGAAAAAGAATCAATAATAAAAACGATATTTAAAGTCCTTCTGTATAAGCATAAGGACTTTTTTAATATCATTTGGTTTTTGATCTTCCTCTGATATATTGTGAAGAGTTTCACTTAATCTAATGGGTGCGGTTCTTCAATAGCGAGGGATCGCTTTTTCCTTCTTCAAGTAACGGGGCAGTTTTGTTTAAAAGTATTGTAAAAAAAAGTTAAATTTGTAATATAATATAAGTGATTCGTTGGTTAGTTTGGAGGTGTTATGATGATTTGGATTTATATATTTACACCTATCATTATATTGGTTGGAATAGCCATTTATTTTGACAAAAAATCTGGGCTGATAAGTTAGAGGAATATCCACCAGAAAATCCTTTCGGACCCAATAATTTTTGACCTTAAAATGATTCAAATACAACTTTTCAAAGACATTGTGAAGGATTGTACTTAAAGTAACGGGTGCTTGAGTTAAAGATGAATTGCCGCAGCAATTCTGTTATTTGTTGTACTTACGGTGCAGGTTAGTTGAACAATCGTCAATAGCTTTTTTGCAATAAAGCTCCAAATATTTTTTCTATGCTTAATTAACTTCCAACAAGCCATTCATAGAAACATTGAATTTTTCGCATAATGTAATAAAGGGGATTATATTAAAACGAAGTTCATTATTTGGAAGGAGAAGGGGCAATGAATAACAAGCATGAGGTCGGTTTTACATCAACAGAGATTGGGGCGCTATGGTCAACTTATATTAGTGATAGTATGAACGTTTGTTTATCGAAATATTTCTTAAAACACCTTAAAGATGAAGAATTAAGACCATTACTTTCTGAATCTTTGAATACCACTCAAACCTATCTTGAAGAGAATAAGAACATGTTTATTCAAGAAAAGTTCCCTGTTCCAAGGGGATATACGGAGGAGGATGTAAACTTATCTGCACCCCCTTTATTTTCCGATCCTATTTCACTTAGTTATTTATACGGTATGTGCAAGATTGCGATTATGAATGATGGCATGTTGTTGACAAGTGTAGCCCGTGAAGACGTACGCTTGTTTTTTTCAAAACGTATAACGTCTTTTATAGAGTTTTATAATCAGTCAGTCCAGATGATGCTTACAAAAGGAATTTATGATCGGCCTCAATTTATTCCCTATCCAGATCGCATCGAATTCGTAAAAGAAAAGGGAACTATTTTATCTAAATGGTTTGAACCCAGTCGGTCATTAAATGTTTTAGAATTAACTGATATATTTTTCAATAGTGAACGTAACCTTCTTGGCAAAACTTTTTTAACGGCATTTATTCAGATTGTCAAAGATGAAAACATCAAAAATTATCTAATTCGAGGAAAGAAACTGGCCCAAAAGCAAATAGAGTTTTTAAACGATACTCTAACTAAAGATGATCTTCCAGAAAACTCAATGATCAATGCTACAGTATCTTTATCGACCGTGTCCCCCTTTTCAGATCGATTCATTCTGGGGATGATTACATTGGCTAATTCAACCGCCATTACCTATATCGGCCACGCAATTTCCACAGCATCGAGAATCGATTTGGCCACGCAATACTCCAAATTTCTTATAGAGATCATGATTTACGGTAAAGATGGAATAGAAATGTTGATTGAACGAGAATGGATGGAAGAACCTCCTCATACACTCAATCGAAAATAGATTGCTAAGAAATAAAAAAATTAGGTGTCTGTACTCATTCACTTGAACGGAAAGAATAAGGTATATCTCTTGAAGAAATAATCCCTATACATATGATCATTTCTGATATATCTTTATTCATTTATTTGGCGCTTTTCTTTAGTAAGAAGGCGTCTTTTTGATATGCCTCTACACATTAAGGGATTAGACTTTGTTATGGTAAAAAAAGATTGTGATGATTTTCACTTAAACTAATGGGTGCGTTTCTACAATAAGTGGAGACGCATTTTTATTTTTGCACTAACGAAACAGGGTTAGTTCAAGAACATAACTTGGAAATTGTCTAACTTACATGTCCTAAAAAAACGTTCGAATTAAAAAGGTGCATCACAATTGTGTTGCACCAATGTAAAAGCTAATCCCAGATACGAATTCTTGGAACCCCAGCTGTTCTTAAATAATCCAATAACTGACCAGTATGAACTGATTCATGATAGGCAACACGTAACAGCATGTCACCTAAATCTCTTATGTACCCTGAATCAGAGCGGTCAATCTTTATATTTGCCAAGTCGTCTTCAGTAAAGGACTTGATTGTATCTATGAACTCATTTCGATAAGGTTCTGCAAATTCTAATTCTGCTTTTACAGAAGTGAATGGTCTATTTTCGAAAGGGGAATCAAAAACGGATAAACTCCCTTTATTTTTAATTGCCAGGTGGTAATAATACTCGCTTTCCAGTACGTGTCTAATCATTTCTATGCAATTCATTGCTTCATCATCTGGCTTCCATTGGAGTTTTTCTTTAGGAATTGATGTCCAAACCTTTATGCTTCTTCTTCTAACTTCATTAAAGTTTAAAATAATTAAATCAATTGAGTTCAAAAATAATTCCTCCTTCGATAGGCATATCATAATTATACACGAATGAATGTTCGTATCGAACTAAGGGAGTTGAAGAAGAGAATAAAAAAGAGGATTCAGTACATACTGTATCTCTAATCTTTAATTGAGGGATTAAAGACTTATTGATCTAAATCTAAAATTCTTTAGTAATATCATACTTTAACAATTGTCGATGGTCATAAAATTTCTCAAAAATAATACCCATTAAATAGAAAAATAATAAACCAAAACAAATGTGAATGAGTGTAAATTTAACTCCAAATGAAGCAAATTCATATACAATAACTGGTAATTTTGCAGTTGTCCAAACTCCTAAAAAAAATACAATATATCGCATACTTGCTCCTTTTTTTAATAAAAGTGCCGCAATTGGAAAGGCTACGTAGAGGGGACCAGCTGCAATTACTCCTAATAATAGGGAGAACAAAATGCCATAGATGCCGGATTTCCTCCCCATATATCTAATTAGTGTTTCTTTCTCCACCCATTTGTCAAGCAAACCTACGAATATTAAGACAGGTGGGAGTAGAAACAGCATATCTAAAATGCTTTTTCCTGTTAATTGAAACGCATTCCATCCCACCGATTGGTTTATATAAGTAAGGATTATGAGCCCAAATAATAAAATGAAAAAGAAACGATATCTTTTTAATTCATTCATCCCATCACCACCCATATAATATATGAAAATATTAGAGACATTAAAACTGCAGATGCGTTGCGAGAATACGCAAAACTTCGCCCAAATATCTTTTGTTCCATAGGTAAAGTTGTGATTCCTACTGACATTAATGTAGACATTAATACAGCTACTTGAGGGAGTCCTGCACCATTTTGGACTAATGTTTGTCCAAGAGGAAATACAACAAAGCTTGGAACTAGTGCAATAGATCCAATTAATGCTGAATAAACAATACCTGTCAATCCAGATTTTTCTCCGATGATTGAAGAAATTAAGGATGGAGTTAATATAGATAGTGATAGTCCAATGAAAAGCATAATTGATAACATGTCAGGTATTATATTACGAAAGCTTTTCCATGACTTTAATAGAGCATCTCTTGTTTTATTTCGATCTTTTATAAATGAAATACTAAGAAGAATAATAGCCATAGCGTAAAGGATAGCACCACTAATCATGATTAGACTCCTTCCATTCTTTGTATTTATTTAAGAAAAATGATAAGTTCTTCATTTTTTCTTCGATATCTATTTGAAAATCTTCTAATTTTCTTTTTCCAACCGTAGTAATTTTGTACATTTTTATCAGCTTATCTTGATCAGATGTGTCCAAATAAGACTCAACAGCACCTTCTTTCTCTAATGTTTTTAATGTGCGATAAAGAATGGCACTATCAATTGGATTGGTGGGAAGCTCTTCTTCACATTTCTGCAGAAGTTTCCCTCCATAGCTATCTCCCTCTGTTAAAAACAGCAGAAGAAATGCACCTGTATGTCTCCCTGTATGTTTCATGAAATATATAACCTCCTAATTTAAGTGTAAAATTTTTTCGGCAACAACTTACTGTTAATAACAGTATACTGTCATCGACAGTAATATGCCACTGACAGTATGTCCTTTTTTTAAAAAATTTTGTTCAATTTTTTAGCTCAGCTTCCGAAGGGTTAGTTGAAAGGTGGCTTATTAATGGAATGACAGTTCCACCTCGTGTGATTGCAGAACAAGTGGGGATATTGTTTAAGAGGAATCTATAGTTATCTCCTATGAAATAAACTCCCTTATAATTTAGAATGACAGAAATAAATTGATGGTTTAACAATTTTGACTTTCACTGATTTAATAAAGTATTAAAATGTGAAGGATTGCACTTAAACTACCGGGTGCGTTAGTTTAACAAGCTAAAGGCAGCAATTATTATCAATATCTGGGTCTTCCGCAATCGGGTGCTTTTCCGGAAAGCGTCTTTTTTAATGGGTTTTATGCAATTGATAAAATCTTTGATCTTTACTTTGGTTATACTCATTGATAATCAAAGTAAAGATAGGGGGCTATTTTATCTATGGAAAGAATAATATTGTGGTCACTGCTCATAATCGGGATCACCCTATTGTTTTCTAGTTTAAGAAAACCACCAATCAAAAATTGGATTTTAATTTTTTCATTGTCCTCTTGTTTTTCAACGTTTTTTGGTGTTCTTGTTGTAGAAGAGAAGATGCTCGAATATCCAGTGAGATTTTTAAGTAACTATTTTAGTTCCAGCCTTCTTTATGAATATCTTCTATTTCCAGTTGTTTGTATTTACTTTTATCAAACGACTTATCGTTCAAGATATCTCAACATTGTTCTACAATGTATTTTGTACACCACTGTTTTAACGATAATTGAGTTTTTTTTTGAAAGATATACCGAATTAATTAAATACCATACATGGACATGGATATACACATTTATAAGCACCTTTCTTTTAATGATGTTTATCCGTTTCCTTATGCAATTGATAAACAGGAAGGAAAGATATATTTAAGGAATCTCCATTGCAAGGTTTACCATTTCTTTATCTATCTATTGCTTTTCTTTTAATAACTAAGAGCCATTTTTGCTCTTTCGCATTTTTCAATATTCCGCACTCGGGCGCATTACTTCAATAAGGAGTAAAGCCTTTTCTTGTTCCACTAACTGGGCAGTTTAGTTAAATAAGGAGGATATGTTTTTTAATATGGAGAAAATATATTTAGCTTTATTTCTTAGAGGGAGTAAAGCTTTTAATTTATAATAAATCCAGTAAAGACATAAGAGGTATATACTAATGAACAGCAAATTTCTAGATCTATTCGGTGGGTTCATTGAAACAGAAGACGGCTTTTTACTTAACAAAGTTAATGAGCTAGAAGTGAATAAGATAATCGAAAAATAATGGAGGGATAGAATTTCCATATTCACATGTACAGCTGCTGGATGGGAATGATCCACGGTGAAATCATTGTGAAAGAAGCATAGGAGGAAGTAAAAGCTCGATAAAGAAAAATGGCTGTATCCAATGGGGATAGCTGGTTTTAGAAATATTTAGAAAATCCAGTTGACAGTCCCTCTACTAGGTGTTACGATATACTTGTAATAAGTAACACTGGATACCGATACCACTGAATAGTGAGGTTACAAAAATATTTTAAGAAAAACAGTTGACACCCCCTACTACTAAGTGTTACGGTATACCTGTAATAAGCAATACTTAATAGCGCGATTTCCCAAAAGCTATTAAGTGAAAATTTTATTTAGTACTAAGTTATACTGAATATAAGTCAGACAAAATAGAGGAGGTAAAGGAGGTTCTGAACATGGAAAATTTAACTGAAATGCTGAAGGGTTCGCTGGAAGGCTGCGTGCTGGAAATCATCAGCCGTCATGAAACCTATGGCTACGAGATTACCCGCCGCCTAAACGAGCTCGGGTTTACCGAAGTCGTGGAAGGGACGGTCTACACCATTCTCGTACGATTAGAAAAGAAAAAACTTGTGAACATAGAAAAAAAACCGTCAGATATGGGGCCGCCCCGCAAGTTTTACTCACTTAATGAGGCTGGCCGCCAGGAACTTGAATTGTTTTGGAAAAAATGGGATTTTGTATCATCAAAAATCAATGTCTTAAAGTCAATCTAGCTTCATAAGATATTCCGTCCGATATTTTTGGAGTGTCTTGTTCAGTTATATAAAAAAAGGAGGAAAAATAACATGTTGGAAATGTTCAAAAAAATGATTGGTGATAAAAAAGAGTATAAGATGATGCTGGCACGGGTTGAAGCCCTGCCAGAGGACTACCAGTTTGTATTTAAGAAAATTCAAAACTACATGTGGAATTTCTCAGCGGGCAACGGGATGGATATGCTGCACATGCAGTATGAATTAATCGAGTTGTTCGAAACTGGTGCGGCGGAAGGCAGACAAGTGCTGGAAATCACTGGGGACGACGTGGCGTCCTTTGCCGACGAACTAGTGGCAAACGCTAAAACCTATTTCGAGAAGTATCGTGAAGATTTGAATCAGAGTATCATGAAGCGATTTGGAAAAAAATAAATTCAATAGATCATACCGACTGATTAGCTGGTTACAAATGTGAATTGCGGCCTTCGCTATTCAGTTATATTTTTAACCTGGTAATAAGTAATACTGATTATCAGTCAGACTAAATAGAAGAGTATAGGCAATCTAGCTCCGCAAAGACGTTTTTTATAAGGAGGAAAATAGTATGAACAATGCAGCGATTTCTGTAAAAGGGTTAAAAAAATCCTTTAAAGACAAGGAAATCTTAAAGGGGGTGGATTTTGAGGTCCGGCGTGGCGAAATTTTCGCACTGCTGGGCTCAAATGGAGCGGGCAAGACGACGACAGTCAACATCCTCTCTACGCTGATGAAGCCCGATGGCGGCAAAGTAGGCATTTGCGGCTTTGACGTCCAGCGTCAACCGGATCATGTTCGCCAGAGCATCAGCCTGACAGGGCAGTTTGCAGCTTTAGACGGCATGCTCACCGGGCGGGAAAACCTGATGATGATCGCCAAGTTGCGGGGAGTTTCCAATCCCGCTCAAGTCACCGACAATCTGCTTGCAAGATTCAGCCTGACCGATGCGGCCAACCGCCGGGCGGACAAATATTCCGGCGGGATGAAGCGCCGGCTTGACATCGCCATGAGCCTGATCGGGACGCCAGCAGTCATTTTTCTCGACGAACCGACGACAGGGCTTGACCCCGAAGCGCGGATTGAAGTCTGGGATACCGTCAAGGAGCTTGCCGGCGGCGGCACGACCATCTTGCTGACGACCCAGTACCTGGAGGAAGCCGAACAACTGGCGGACCGTATCGCCATCCTGCATGGCGGAAAAATCATCACGACCGGTACCCTTACCGAACTCAAAGAGATGTTCCCGCCAGCGAAAGTGGAGTACATCGAGAAGCAGCCGACACTGGAGGAAATTTTCCTCGCGATCATCGGCAAAAAGGAGGAGATGTAAATGAAAAGCAAAACAGGGGTATTACTAGGGCGTTTAATGCGCAACATCATGCGCAGCCCGGATACGATTATCACGGTGGCGATTACGCCGATTATGATGCTGCTGCTGTTTGTCTACGTATTTGGCGGCGCCATAGAGACAGGCACGGACAACTACGTCAATTATTTATTGCCGGGAATCTTGCTGATGGCTATCGCATCCGGCGTCGCTTACACTTCCGTGCGGCTGTTTACGGATGTAAAGAGCGGGCTGATGGCGCGTTTCATTACCATGCCCATCAAGCGCTCGTCGGTATTGTGGGCTCACGTGTTGACCTCGCTTGTTTCCAATGCACTTACTATCGTGGTGGTTATCCTCGTCGCTCTCTTGATGGGCTTCCGTTCCAGCGCTGATATCCTGGATTGGCTCGCGGTAGCTGGGATACTCGGGCTGTTTACGCTGGCGCTGACATGGTTGGCGATCATTCCCGGATTGACAGCGAGGTCTATGGAAGGGGCGACAGCCTACTCGTACCCGCTGATTTTCCTGCCGTTTATCAGTTCGGCCTTTGTCCCCACCGAAACCATGCCTAAAATTGTCCGTGCGTTCGCTGAGAACCAACCCGTGACTTCAATCGTGAATGCGATTCGTGCACTCTTGTATGAAGGGTCTGTTGGCAACGGTATCTGGATCGCGCTTGCCTGGTGCGTCGGCATCATGGTCATCGCTTACTTCTTCGCCAGTAAACAATTTAAACGCCAGTTAGGGTAAGTACACCATCGGTTCGGTGTCTCGTGGCAACTAAATCTTCCGAAATTCCGAAATAAAATATATGTTTGGAAAATGCACTGAAAAATTTTCCCTGCATTAATTATTTGTCATGTTCTCAGGGTAACTATTGTCGATATAACACCTTCATGTTATTCAACAATCGGGCGCAATTCTGGAATAAGAATTGTGCTTTTTTTTTATTGGACCATTTTATGAAATAGGACTTTTAAACAAAAATGGACTTAAAAATGTTTTATTAGTGTGAGATTGTGAAGAAATGTATTTAAATTAAAGGGTGCAAGAATTGAAGAAGGGTTTGCTGCGGCGATCCCTTTTTCTTGTTGTTCTAACGGTCAGGTTAGTTCAGGAGGTTATTGTTTCATTCAATTAGAATATGAATATAATAATCAACCCAAAACTAACATAAGGTGGATTCAAAATGGATAAAAGAGTTCAATTCGACTTTGAAATCGAGTTTACTAATGGTGGTGGAATACAAGGGCAGGATTTTCGTCTTGATATTGTTGGAGATGACATTTCTGACGAAGAGTTAGCTAAGTATATCGTAGAGGATATGAGGTTACTAATGGTTGGTGGAGTTAGGATACTTAACAAAAAAATAATTAATGAAAAACATAAGCGAATACCTGCTGATGAGAAATCTGAGCAATAACCTCAAGCAAAATGTAAGAGAGAATCAAAAGTTCTTTTCGAACTGGAAAATTGAAAAGGGTTTAAGATTAAGCTGCCATTATGGTGGCTTTTCTTGTTCAACTAACGAAGCAGGTTAGTTGAAGAGAAAAATAATAATTTAAAACCTAAATTACTTAAGTTAATATTAACTTACAGTTTGAGAATTCATTTTGAAAGGAAATCAATAATTTCTATGAATGAAACAAAACAGCAAGGCGAAACAACTGAAAAAAAGAGCATTTTGAAAATATTGTTTGGCGACTTACCTTTTCAAGAGTTATTAGAAATAAATACTAAATTAAATTATTTCGATAAAACCATCAATATTTCTTGGTATGTAGTTTTAATTGCTTCATTTATTAATTCTTTTATTTTTGATCAATCTGTATCAAAATTAATTTACATGATTATTACTATTCCTGTTTTGATATTGATATCACTTAGTCTTATCATTCTTTTTCGCAAGGACTTTGGTGTACACCGTTTTATTTGTTTAGGCTGTACGGCTTTTATGATGCTTTTATTAAACCAATGGATTGATCTATATCCATTCATTAAGCAAGATTATATAACGATTGAAGGAATTCCGAATAAGGTGGAAAAACATGCACCTAGGTACGGAAAAGGATATTGGGAAGTAGTTATTGATGATGTTAAATTAACTCTCCCTTCAAAACTTAAGGAGAAACAAATGAAAAGTGGTATAGAAATACAGTATCTACCTAAATCCAAATTTATTATAGAATATAAAACAAAGGATATATATAAATGAAAATCCTATTAATTCTAATTACCTTATGCAACTAAACCAGCTAATAGTTTGTCAACATTTTTCAATAAAAACTAATAATATTTCATGCTATACTAAATATGTGCATGCCAAATAACCTTCCTTATTTATACTTTTGGAAGGTTTTGTGTTATTTAAATATATTTTTCATTTATACTAAATCTTGGAAAGTTGTATTACTTTTTAAAAGTGCATATATCCATTGTAAGAGCTTATTAGCACATGCTATTACAGCTACTTTATAGGGCTTTCCTTCCTCACGTTTCTTATCATAGAACTCACGTAACCTCTTATTACGCGGGATGATATTATCAGTCGTTTTCTTTTTGCGACAATCACGAATGGCACATCGTACAGCCATATATAGGGCATGCCGTAATCTACTTGATCCTCTTTTGGTTATCCTGTTAACCGTTCCTTTGAATCTACCAGATTCAAAGATACTTGGGTCAATTCCTGCAATTGCCACGAGCTTTTTTAGGTGATTAAACCGATCAATGTCACCAATTTCAGAAATAATCGTTGCCGCGATTTTTTCTCCGATACCTGGGATTGATTGGATAATCTTATATTCTTCAATTTCTTTTGCCAAAGCATCTATCTCGTCTTCAAGCTTAGATAGGTGCTTTTGGTATTCTAGAAGCATCTTTATATACATTTCTAGGGTTAGAATATGGCTCTGATACAGGGTTTTCTGAAAGGGATTTTGAGCTGCGGCAGCTATAAGTTCCTTTGCCTTTGTATTCGCCCATTTACTAGAACGACTTTTACATAGTTCGTCAATCTTAGTGGCTAATAATGTTTCTTCACTAGCTGTTAAGACATCTTCAGAAGTAGGATATTCTAATAAAGTAAGTAAAGAAACCACTGAATATAAGTCCCCAAAAACTCCTCGATATTCAGGGAAAACTTGATCAAGCACTGCTTGAAATTGAAGTTTCGTTTGTACATAAATACCTGTTATATTTTCGTGTTGTCTTGTTAGATTACGAAGGTTTAAGAGTTGAATCCCACGTTTTTCAAGGCGTGTATGAAAGTCAATTGTTTAGTTTGGATATGTATATTACTATGCTGCTTCAATACCAGGACCACCTATCCAACTTGGAGACGCAGATAGATGACCTGGCTGAAGAAATTGAAGAATGTAAGATTATCCAATCAATTCCCGGAATAGGAGAAAAAATCGCTGCAACGATTATTTCCGAAATCGGTGAAATTGATCGGTTTAATCACCCTAAAAAACTTGTGGCATACGCTGGAATAGATCCAAGTGTCCATTCATCAGGTAAATTTACCGCAACAATTAATCATATTACCAAACGAGGTTCAAGCCGCTTAAGACACGCTTTGTATATGGCTGTTCTTTGTGGAATTAGAAGCTCAAGAAACAAAAAGCTGAAAGAGTATTATGACCGAAAAAGAAATGAAGGAAAGCCTTCAAAAGTGGCTATGATAGCTTGTGTAAATAAACTATTACACTGGATTTATGCAATACTAAAAAGTAATGAGCAATTCCTAGATTTGGCTTAATCCACAAGAAAACACAGCTAAAGAAAAACCTTCCAAATAATAGATGGAGGGTTATTTGGCGTGTCGTTTTATAGTATATCACGACGGATTCTTATTTTTAATAAAAAACTATTGACTCCTATTAGCTGGTTTAGTTGAAGAAAGCCACTGATTTTTATCAGTGGCTTTTTTGTTTGTTTAATGGAATACCTTTACGATGAACTATTTATTCAATCATGGCGGAATTCTAGTTACTTAATTCCATTAATAATTCGTGGACAATGTGTTGTTCAAAATCCTTTGGCTTATCCAATAGTATCCCTCTTCTTGACGCAGCTGCAATTATTAGTCCTAATTCATAGTACATATTTTTAGAAACTAATCCTTTTGAAATCATTTTCTTCACTTCATAATAAAATTGAATCAAAAAATCACTTGGTAATTTTTCATACAAAGACATTTTTGAAAACACCCACTATTCCTACTGTTATAATAGGAATAATATCAATTAAAACTGAAATTGAAAAGAGTTTTTCGCCAGATTCATAAATTTGTCATTTTATTACAGATGCGTTTGACAATATTGCTTTAATCTTGTTGAAGTCACGAAGCAGTTTAGTGGAAGAAGCATTAAGATATTTTTGTTATAATATGGATAAAAGTTGGTAGTGCAGGCTACTGGTTAATTTAAAAGACTTTATTAAAGGAGGTCCACAATGGAGGTAATTTTTGCAAGTGTGTTTTCAGCTATCATAATATTTATTACTGTCTTTTTTATGATGAAGGTATTCATTATCGCCTTTAAGAGGTATGATTTATCACTTCGGAAATGCATTATTTTTTCTACTTCTTCAATTGTAATTGGTTTATTAGTGGCAAGCGTTTTACCCTATGCTTATCAAAAAATATTTGATTACATTAACTAACTTCTTCTTTAAGAAAGTCGTTCCTAATCGAGGTATTTCATAGATTATAAATCAACACTTAAGCTAACGGGTGCGGTTCTTCAATAGCGAGGGATCGCTTTTTCCTTCTTCAAGTAACGGAGCAGTTTAGCATTCCTGTAGA
>NZ_NUOW01000085.1:0-12604 GCF_002584635.1 Bacillus sp. AFS031507 | reverse complement strand
AAGCCCCCCGTTCTTCAACTCCCTCAGTTTAATACGATTTTCTCACGAATACTCGCTTATTCGCAGGATTTCATAACCCTTGGTATGGATTTAAAGATTAAATGAAAAGGGTTCAGATCATTGTGGCTCCGTGAAGGCATAGTGAAATAAAGGAGTGAAATATAACTCCACATTTTACCATATGATGTACATTCTCCACGCCGCCCCTGGAGNNCTCAACGGGTCATTTGCCCTATCATTCCTTCGTCATGCCTATCCAAAGGGGTGGAGGCCAGTTATGCTAACGGGATGGGTCAGTGCCCTTTTGTTTAAGAAACCTGGTACTCCGTACATATTTGAAATCCTGCGAATGAGCCAGCATTCGATAAGTGCAAAACTAGCAATCACTCTTTATCATTATGATTTATAGAAGTTTATCCTTTTGGGGAAACTAGTAAATGTTTTTAAAAACTATTAGTTATTATGCTGCCAAAGAAGTTAAAGGTTGTAATTTTTCTGGACAATAGGATTCATTTCGTTTAGCTATTCCTACAAATATTCGAGCCAGTTTACCAACCAATTTCATAATTGATTTCATCTTCTTAATTTTTTTCACCTTAACATTTGAGGTATGTAAAGCTTTAAACTCAGGGTTGTTCATGACAAGGCTCATCGTCGCTAAGTATAGAAAACGCCGAAGTCTAGATCTTCCCCTTTTAGAAATGACAATTTGACCTTTCCACTTTCCCGAACTTGCTTCAGCTAGGTGTAATCCTGCATGACGTAGTAAAGAATTGCCGTGGGCAAAGCCACTTAAATCTCCAGCTTCCCCTAATATACCTGCCAATGAAATCTCACTAATTCCTTTAATGGTAAGCAATTGATTAGCATAAGGAATTTGTTTAAGTACTTCTGTGACTTGTTTTTCAACTCTTTCGAGTTGTGTTGTTGCGAGGTCAAATTCCTCAAGTAATTGTTGTAGATGAAATTTATATGCATCAAGTGCTTGCTTAGTGCCAATCGAACGTTTAGCTAAATGAATAAGTAATTGGGCCTTTTTTAATCCAGGCTGTCTCTTCATCAGTGACTTCCACCCGATAACCACGTTTTGAGGTTGCATTGANNCACCATATCAGCGATAACTAGTGCATCTTTTTTATCGCTTTTTGACTGGGTATTATCTCGATTCTCTTTATTCCTTTTTACATGGTAGGGATTTACTGTTACTACATCAATATTCTGTTCGAAAAGCCATTTTGATAGATTAATCCAGTAATGTCCCGTAGGCTCCATGCCGACTATAGTTGTAACTAAGTTATTTGTCCTTTTTAGTTTGTTAATCCAGTGCAATAAAATAGTAAATCCATCTTCGTTATTTTCAAATGTGAGAGGATCGCCGACTACAATTCCACGGAAATTCACTGCTCGAGCGACGTGAAATTGTTGAGCAATGTCCACACCAACAACGAGGTGTTTATCGGAAATTCTTTCTATTAGTTGATTTTGTTTGTCTTGCATTTTAAACTTCATAGTAGGGGTTCCTCCTAAGGTTTTGAGTTAGAGTGGTGTCTATACTCATATCTTACTGAGGAGCTCCTTTTTTATCAAAGTCAATAATTAACTCTCTACAGGAATGCTAACGGGGTGCTTTACTTGAATAAGAACAACATAATAATCTAAAACCAAGTGTGAAATTTGAGAGTAGCAAAAATGGTTGTGTTTATGTTTTCTTGCAAATACTTTTATAAAATGTTAAACTTTAGTAGAATTATTTTTGTTCGGTGTAAAGGATAGTATAAGATTAACTTTTCGTCTTGATGATCACTGAGTGCAAGGATAGTAACACATTGTGTGCAATGCACACAGCAGGAGGAAACAAAATGGAACAAGGTAAAGTAAAATGGTTTAACGCAGAAAAAGGTTTCGGATTCATCGAGCGTGAAGGCGGAGAAGACGTATTCGTTCATTTCTCAGCGATCCAAGGCGAAGGTTTCAAATCTTTAGACGAAGGTCAAACAGTTACTTTTGACGTTGAGCAAGGTCAACGTGGAGCTCAAGCAGCTAACGTGCGTAAAGCTTAATAATAAGAACAAAATTAAGCAGGCTCTTCAGAGAGTCTGTTTTTTATTTTTTCTTTTAAAACAAGAAGCCCCACTCACGAATGAGTAGGGCACATGTAAACAAGTAAATCAAATGGTAAACAAAGTGTATCACATAATCAAAAATTCTCCTAATTATCAAATAAAAATAAGCATCCGATTATTCGGATGCTTACTTAATTATTCCATGTAAATAAACTGAGTATTCTCCTGTACATATTCTCTTAATTTAATTTTTTGTTCTGTTTCTAATACTCTAACCAATTCTTGAATCTTTTTTTCATCTTCTTTTGTAGTAGGAATCTCTAATGAAAACATATTACCTCGACTACCATTTAATAATCTTTTTAATAACTCAACTTTATTCATTGGGTCATCCCCTTTAGTTGTTATATTCGACATAAAGTGGACTTTTTCCTTGGAATATCTTATATTGTTTCAAGTTTCACCGACTTTCCACTAAAAGCATCTGATTACAGGTACCTTGACAGAAATGGGTAGCTTTTTTTATTTGCTTTTTTTATACCCACCTTCTACCAATCTAATCATATCACGCCCTGAGGTCTTTTCTGTTTCATGATAACCTTCTTCATCACGCAAACTCAAGTACCAGTTGCTATCGCCATCTTCATTTAGCCTATATAACTTATTGGTAAAAACATTAGTATAAAAATCTCCATTTCTTAGCCTCATAATATCCCACCTCTAATGTATATAAACTGTATTATGCCCAAGATAACCACCTGGAGCCATTAGACATATACAGTCCAAAAATCCCATAGATATACAAGGAAAAGACGTGACAATCAAGGGCTTAGGGACAGAACATGGAAAGTATGTAAAGTAAGGAATGCCTGCAGCTGAATTTTTCCTTATTCAGCTAACGAGGCAGGTTAGTGGAATAACTATGTTATAATGTAAGAAACAGAAGAGTTGTTATAGGAAGTGAAAAATGTTTTTTTATTATTTAATGCTCATACTTGGAGTATTGTTTGTAGTAGGCTCAGCAATTTACTTCATTCTAATGTTTATTGACAAAGACTACCCATTATTAGAAATAGGTAAATGCTTTTTAGCCTTTTTATTTGGTGTTTTACTTTTAGTTGTTACTCTCCCAAGTTTAAAATATGTTGTGCTTAAGGAATATGATGTCGTCAGTGGGAAATGTGTTATCGAAATAGATTCATCAGGTCGTTCTTCTGAAGCGGATTTTGAAATGCTCGATACAGATGAAATGTTTTCCTTCAGAGATATTCCTGCACTAGATGCTTATGGAAAGTCAATCCCTTATTATTGTGAGGTGACAGTTACAAAAGACCATGAGTTTGAAATTAGTTATAAAATATATAATGCCAAAACACGAAATTTAATAGTAACAGGTAAATAGCCTTTGTTTACAGTTAAGTGTTACCATAAAGTACGTGAGTAACTAAGGGAACTAACGGGTGCTTTAGATAAAGTAAGGGATTGCTGCGGCGATCCCTTTTCTTGTTGTGCTAAATGGCAGTTTAGTTGAAGAACAGCTTGATTTTTGTAAATTAATTTTAAGCATCGTAATAATAAAACGTATGAAATAATACGGCAGCAAGACCAGCGGCTTCCTGCGTTGTTGACCGAATAATAATAGTATCCAATTCCAATTTTTTGAACAATGAAATATCTGTTTTAATAGGCATGGAAACAATGGCTACTTGGTTATTGTCGCATTTTAAGTAACCAGCACCCATATGGTCTTTTTCAAAAAGAAATTCATGGTTATCTATTCTAAAGTGAAAGCCTTTTTCAATTAATTGAACTCTATGTGAAGCAATCGAAACGGTTTGGGAAGATAAATGGTCAGTCATTTTGTACCCAATACCAGGAAACGTACAGTCTATGGTATAAAGTGGTTCTCCATTCACGTTGGCTATTTTGTAACAATAGGGTAAGCCAAAGCGTATTGAGTTATGGACGATACGGGCAAGGAATTTATGTTGCTTTTTTCTTATTTCGAATACCGCTTCCCCATGTTCGTTTATTATTGGTATGATTGTTGAAATATGAACCTTTTCAGGTACTTGATAAGTAAACTGTTCCATAGTTTTCCCCAGCACATTCGATTTATCATTTATTATTATATAAGTTTTAATAAGCAAAGCCACTTTTATTAGCTTTCTTCTTCAACTAACGGGGTGCTTTAGTTTAACAAGCAAATAAAAAAGTCGATTCCTTATCTTTGAAGTGACCCCGTAAAGTTAGACACATTATTTCGTTAGGCAGCTTGTTGGGCATGAACTCGGTATTGAACTGGGCTCATGCCTTTTAATTTTGCCTTGATTCGTTTGTGATTATAGTATTTTATATACTTTTCTAGTTCTTGCTTAAAGTGTTCCACACTCTCAAATTCTTTTAGATAAAGAAATTCGGATTTCATAATGCCAAAGAAATTTTCCATAACGGCGTTATCGTAACAGTTCCCTTTGCGTGACATACTTTGTGTAATGCCACGTTTACAGAGGGCATGACGGTATTGTTTCATTTGATAATGCCAGCCTTGATCAGAATGAATAAGGAGTTTATCCTCGTCCGTTAAGCGGTCAAAAGCTTGATCTAACATTGTTGAAACAAGCGAATAGGTTGGTCTTGAACCAATGATATATGTAATGATTTCCCCGTTAAATAAATCCAACATCGGCGATAAATATAGCTTCTCTCCAAATAGTTTAAACTCCGTTATATCTGTAACCCATTTCACATTTGGTTTTTCTGCTTGGAAATTGCGATCTAAAAGATTAGGGGCAATCTTCCCAACCTTTCCTTTGTAAGAGCGATATTTTTTTATACGGACAAGACATTTTAATCCTAGTTCTTGCATGATACGCTGAACTTTTTTATGGTTTGTTTTGTGTCCTCGATTTCTAAGTTCGTCATAAATTGCTTGAATCAATTTTTTTAGCTCTGCATCTGGATCAGGACGACCAAAATTTTTAACCCAATAATAATAGGTGCTTCGCGGAATGTCTGCGAGCTGTAGAAGTGATTTCACCGGAAATTCATGCCTTAATTCATAGACTACCTGCGCTTTGTCTTGTTTGGTGATTTTTCCTTGTTTTGAACTAAGGCATTCAACTTTTTTAAATATGCATTTTCCATCCGTAAACGTTCTAATTCTAGTTGTAATGCTTCAACTGAACCTTCTGCAGGTGCTTGTTTTTTCAATGTTTTTTTATTCTCATTTTTCATAGATGGACGCCCCTTTTTCTTTAATTGCAGGGCATCGAATCCTTCTGTTTCAAACGCGATTTTCCATTTTCGAAGTGTTTCAGGAGATGGAATATTAAAAATCGCTGCTGTGTCCCTGATAGACGTCCCTTGTTCGTTCATATAATTGAGTACATCTAGTTTATACTGTGCAGGGTAGGATGTATAGCGCTTTTCAAAAGCATCTTCCCCAAAAATCTCATATTGTTTAATCCACTGGTGAAGCACACTATGATGTACACCGATAGAATTAGCAATTGTTTTCCCACCGTCATTACCATTTAAATATTCTTTTACTGATTGTATTTTTTCTTCTGGAGAAAATTTCACCATAAAAAATGCACCTCGAATTGTTAGAGTGTGTCTAACAATTCGGGTGCAGTTCATCTTCAGGAAATCGGCTTTTTGATGTTGATATTTGGTTAGCGTACAAAATTTCCGAAATGTTGGCGGTACCCTTGTTATCAACATCCAGAAGCCTCTTATAAAATCTTTGCTGAAAGCAGCTTTTATCCGCTAATTGCACACCAAATTACATCTAGGAGAATTGTTAAAACTGAATTTATTCTCGGTGTTGCACATATGCTTGTTAATACGATCAATGTTGAGGAATTTCAACATATTCATGAAAAGATAACAGAAGTGATTTCGGGACTTGAAACTCTTAGAGCACTATTGTCTACCTCAGAAGTGAATGCTAAATTGGACAAATGGGGGACAATGGTTCCTGATTTTAACCCATTAAGCACAGCCATTTTAATATATACCCGCTTTTACCCTCGGTTTTGCGAAATTTTGCAACAAATTGGAGCCAGTGGACTCGTATCGATTCTAAGTGAAGTTGACTTTTTGTCTGAAATAAAAAATGACCTCGAAATCTACTTACAAGCTACTAATGTAAATGCGAATGAACGAGGAAGACTCTTTCGTTTGGCTTGGAACATAAGCATGAATGCATTTGGCAGCAGGCAATCGTTATACGAACGTTTCTTTTTTGGTGATCAGATTAAAATGGCCAGTAATATCTATCATAGTTATGATAAGAACCAAAGTATCTCCCTGGTAAATACGTTCTTAAAAAATGCTAATGAAAACTCGTCGATTGGCAAAACGTAAGGCGAACCAAAAGATGTAGTTGTTCTAATGGACATGGGACAGTCTCCTAAGGCTGTCCCTGAAGTTTTTCTCCGAATCTTTTAAAAACTCTAGTCCATTTCGCTTGAATGATTGATTCTATCTTTACACTAACAAAATTTATTTTTTCAATAATTCGGCTTGTTTTAATAATTTAAAGTGTATTGGTCAAAGGAGTCATTTATATATATATATAGAATGAGTTAGTTCGCTGGTATCCCAATAACCTTAGTAGGAGGAGACTTATGGGAAAAGAAATAAATTTGAATTCTGGAATAGAAATAGGCATCTACACTTTTGGGGAACTACTTTGCGATCCTTATACAGGTCAATTAATAAGCGCAAAACAACGTTTAAATGAAATTATAGAGGCAGCAAAACTGGCGGATGATGCAGGACTTGACGTGTTCGGGATTGGTGAGCACCATCGTTTGGATTTTGCTGTATCATCTCCCCACATTATATTAGCGGCTATTGCCCAAAATACTAGCCAAATTAAGCTGATAAGTGCAACAACCGTTCTGAGCACAGTCGATCCTGTCCGTTTATTCGAGGATTTCGCAACATTAGATATTGTTTCAAATGGTCGTTCTGAAATAGTAGCAGGGCGGGGGGCGTTTTTGGAATCATTTCCACTGTTCGGATATAATCTGGATGACTATGATCGTTTATTCTCCGAGAATATTGAACTTTTATTAAAATTAAATGAGAATGAGCGTATTACCTGGAAAGGCCATTTCCGCTCGGAGCTTAAGGGTGTAGATATTGCCCCCCGTCCAATTCAACAGAGAATCCCCATTTGGATAGGTGTTGGAGGTTCACAAGAAAGTGCAGAACGTACTGGCAGGCTGGGGGAAGGGTTGATGTTAGCGGTGCTTGGAGGAGACCCTATTCAATTTAAGCCACTAGTCGAGGCCTATCGGTATGCAGGGTTAAAGGCTGGCCACAATTCAAAAAAACTTAAGGTGGCAATTGGTGCACATGGTTATATTAGTAAAACATCTCAAAAGGCTAAGGAAGAATTCTACGCTTATTATACAAACTATTTCAAGTCTTTTATGAAAAACGGAGGGCAATTGAAAATCTCTCAAACAGATTTTGAGCAAATGGCTGGTCCGAATAACAGCTTATTTGTCGGGAGCCCGCAGGAAATTATTGAAAAAATTCTACGCCAACATGAATTGTTTGGACATCAACGCTTCCTTGCTCAAATTGACATAGGTGGTTTACCTTTTAAAAAAGTTGCTAAAAACATAGAGCTATTAGCAACTAAGGTAGCTCCGGTGGTCCGCAGGGAAACTAAAAAAGGCTGCTAAAAGAAAAACCTTTAGTAGCTTTAGCTAGCAATTGCTATAACTGTATCCGTTGGATTACGGCCCTCGGTATTGTGGAGTTCAAAAGTTTGATCAAAATCATAAACTATGTTTTTCCATTAAAGGGCGCAATTCTGTAGCAAGAATTGTGCTCTTTCTTTATGTTAATGGATCATTTAACTTAATAAGACTTCCAGATAAAACTGGATATTTATGTTAATATTGGTGTGAGATTGTGAAGAAATGTACTTAAACTATAGGGGCAGGTTAGTTTAACAACAGGGTTCAATAAATTATCTATTATTAATACAAAAAAGCGAGAGAATACCACGCTTATCATTGTCTTTTTTTTAATTGTAAATTGCCTTTATTAAACATAATAAGTCCATTAATTCGCTCATATAGGGCATATAAAGGATATAGCAGACCTATAAATACGATGATTGAAGGTATTTTTTCAATAGCAGGAATAATGCCTGAAAGCAAAGATATTAATGTCTCTGTTAAGTAAATAAATAAAGGAATTATTACTATCAAACCGATCAGAAGAAATGGTGTTACTTTAGTTTCTTTTAGTTTAGCTTTGCAGTAAGGACATTTCATTGTAAATGGTGATGAAAAATCCTCAAAATCATCAAGCGTTATTGCTTTTTCACAATTTGGACAAGGGACAGAGGTTCTCATTATAAATCTCCTTATAAACGAATTTAAATTTAGTATAATTGGGAATTACCTTTTAAGTAAACAGAAATTCTTCCATTAGGAGATCGCTTTTTCTTATTCGACTAATGTGGAAGTTTAGTTTAAGAAGGTGTTTTTATCAGTATTGGAGAATATGTTAAATGCCTTGTTAAATGCAGTAACTAGAGGATATAAATATGAACCAAAAAGAATTTGATTCGGTTATTAAACAGCCACCAAATATAAGATATGAGTATTTTATTAAAAAGGTCGCTGATTATGAGGAACTCTGGGGTTTATATGACGATGGTTGGGCAACAGCACAGGATGATGATGGAAATATGTTGATTCCTTTCTTTCCTAAAAAAGAATTTGCAGAATACTGTGCAGTTAATAAGTGGAATAAATTCAAAGCTGAACCGATTGACATATATGAGTTTATTGACAAATGGCTAGTTGGTATGAAGAAAGATAGAGTTAAACCATCCATTTTCCCAAGCAATGAAGATTCAGTAATGGTGGAGATAGATGTGTTATTAAGAGATTTAAATAATGAGTTAGAGAATTATTAAGGCAGGTTTGCGTTTCAATATTAAAAGAAATCAACTTACAAAGGACAAGATTGTGAAAAAGTGTACTTAAAGTAACGGGTGCAAGAGTTGAACAAGTAGTTGCGGTTAATACATTTTCAAAGGGGAGTGTAAATTATGCTTGAACTTGTTAAAGAAATATACTCACCTAGTAAGGCATATAAAGTGGAAATTAATAAACGTTTGAAAGAAGGGCTTTTAGAAATTGACATTTATTTTTGGGATAGTGAGTGGGAAACTTGGCTACAAAAGTCCACTGGCTTTACACTTACTGACAACATAAATAGTGCATTGGCAATTGCTAAAGAAAAACTGAAAGTTTATTCAGGAGAGATGATTGAATAGATTGGGCAATTGTGAACCAATTCACTTAAACTACCATGAAAATTAAATTCGTGAGATTCGAAAAATGGCAATACTTAAATAGACGCAGCTCATTCATCTTTTTAAAAAGGGGAGGAGCGTCTGATCTTTGGTGTTTATTACTTGTTTAATGGGTTAGGAAGCTTCTGTTATTGTAACAGTATAGCCTAAGTTTTCTAGTCTTCGAACCGAATGGCGTACAATAGATGCCTGTCTTTGCTTATAGAAGTAGTCTTCGCCTAAGTCTACATACATCTCTTTTCTAGTTAACAGGTAAAAGGCAATCCGCAATATCGCATGGGCAACTACAATAGCTGCTCTTTTGTTGCCTTTTCGTCCAGCTGTTCGTCTATACAAAGCACCAAGATAGTTTTTTGAACCTCTCACTGATTGAGCTGCTTCAGTTAAGGCTGATCTTAAATACTTATTTCCTTTTTTAGATTTAGTTGACTTTCTTTTCCCAGCACTTTCGTTATGTCCAGGTACGAGAGCTGCCCATGAACAAAGATGAGCCGCAGTTGGAAATTGGTTTTTAACATCAGTTCCGATTTCAGCAAGGATTTGTTGTGCCATTCTTCTGGCGATTCCAGGAATCGAATCTAGTCTTTCAATATCTTCTTCATAGGAGCTAACTCGCTGGTCTATCTCTTGATCTAATATTTCAATTTGCTCAGCTAAAAAATCAATGTGAGTTAAGATCGTTTTGAGCATTAATCGTTGATGTGGGTTAACGTAGCCCTGAAGTGCTAATTCAAGTTCTTCTTTTTTCTTTTTCATTGTACGCCGAGCGAAGTTTGCTAGTTATTCAGGATCATCTTCGCCCTCTGCAATTGCTCGAAGCATATCCTTGGATGAAACCCCCATAATATCAGAAACCACTGATCCAAGTTTGATATTGGCACCTTCTAATACCTTTTGAATGCGATTAAGCTGCCTGGCACGTTCTTCAATGATACTTCGGCGATAACGTACAAGCTCTCTTAATTCCCGTTGTGTCCGATTTGGGATAAAGCTTGCTTTAAGTAGACCATGGCGAAGAAGCTGGGCAATCCATTCAGCATCTTTAACATCGGTCTTACGACCAGGGAGTGCCTTCATATGTTGGGCATTAACCACTAAAAACTCGATTCCCTCAGACTCTAATAAGTTAACGATTGGCTTCCAATAAACACTTGTGCTTTCCATAGCCACATGAGTACAATGATTCTCCTTAATCCAGTCCAATAACTTTAATAAAAAGACTGTTTTAGTAGAAAATGTTTGAATCTCCTTTCCTTTTGAGGTCATGATACAAGCTGTAATATTGTCCTTATGGACATCCAGCCCACACGCTCTTTCAATGATAACATCCATTGAAATCTTCCTTTCTAGGCTTGAAAATTGGAGGCTGGTGCAACAATCAGAATTAGGATTAATCTACCATGAGTGCTTCCCGCAAGGGAGCGACAGTTTGTGGTGCACCGTGGTCGTTGGAGTCAGACTATCGGATGGGCTCTATGGCACCATAGTTTATCGACCTTCCTCTCCCAGCCTTAGAACAAGTATGGACGGATTCAATACATTTTCATTCTTTGTGGTGAAGCTGTTTTTTAGCGATTCATGGACGGCTATCGGGTGCTTTACTTCAATAAGGAGTAAGGCATTTTTCTTGTTCAACTAAAGGGCAGATTAGTTTAAGTACATTCCTTCACAAAGTCATAAAAAATATGACTTTGTGAAGGAATCGTCTTCATCTAAAAAACAAGCTGCCCACTAATATATTAACGGGTTCTCTTTTGGAGTACAAAACAGACAAAAAGTAATGCAAATAGCCACCTAATTCGCATTTGAATTAGATGGCTTATTTTTGTTGGTATATAAACGTTTAAGGGTTAATAACTTTGTAGCAAGGAAGCCAGGATTCATATTAAATAATCAGGTGCTTTAAGGGAAGATAGACAGAGCTGTTAATGCAGCTTTCTTTTTTATTGAAGTAACGGGAAATTACCCTTACCAAAAGAAATCGTCTGCATTAAATTTTTTATTAGTATTTTAGTGACTCAGTTAGTATTTTGGCTTATATTGGTAAATACAGGTCTAGAGTTTTATATTTAATAGGGGGAAAAAGACTTGATAGAAAAACAAGTAGAATTTAAAAGTGATTTAATATTAAAAGGCACTTTAGCTTTGCCAGAAAAAGATGGAAAATTTCCTGCGGTTATTATGTTACACGGTTCAGGACCAGGAGATAGAGATTCTAATGTCAAAGGTATTAAAAATATCGACGTATTTAATACCTTTGCAAAGTATTTTTCAGAAATAGGAGTCGCTTCATTAAGGTACGATAAGAGAGGTGTAAAAGAAAGCGAAGGGTCTTATCTAGAATGCGGAATGTGGGATTTAGTAAACGATGCAGTCGCAGGAATTCGCTTCTTAAAAAACCATCCTCAAATAGATAACAATAAGATTATTATAATGGGACACAGTGAAGGATGCTTGCTTGCACCTGCTGTAAACAAAATAGAACCAGTTGACGGAATTGTATTCCTTTCTGGAGCGGTTGGTAGCCTATCAGAAGCCATTGATTATCAATTGGGGAAATTTTCTGAGGAAATTAAAATGAAAAAAGGGTTCTTGGGATGGTTATTACGTGTTTTGAAAGCAGACCAAAGAGCTGTAAAACAAAATAAGAAGACAATGGATAAAGTGAATCGAAGCAAAAAAACGGTAATGAGGATAAGTATGGTAAAAATTAATGCAAAATGGATTAGAGAACATCATCAGTATGATGTAGGAGACGATTTACCTTTCGTTGAATGTCCAGTCCTTGCGATAACAGGTTCGAAAGACCTTCAAGTAAATCCTGATGATGCGAAAAAAATTGCAAGTTTAGTAAAAGGACCATCTGAATATCATATTTTAGAAGGGCTTAACCATATACTTCGAAACCAAGAAGAAGATCTTTCGTTTCTTAAAATCAAAAAAATATATATGAAAAACTTAGATAAACCATTAGATAGCACTCTTATTTCATTAGTAAATGATTGGCTTAAAAGGACCTATTTAACTGAAATTATGTTGGAACCTAAAGTTGGAACATTAAATCTAAAAGAACAAATAAATTAACGACAGTATAAAGATAAAAGAAAGACTGAATTCCAGATTTCAACCTTATTGGATTGACCCATCTTCAACAAACGGGTGCTTTAGTTGTGCGAAATGTTCC
>NZ_NUOW01000084.1:0-1331 GCF_002584635.1 Bacillus sp. AFS031507 | reverse complement strand
TAGGACGTTGCCAGGCTGTAGTATTATTATTCCGCAGTAGCTCAGTGGTAGAGCTATCGGCTGTTAACCGATCGGTCGTAGGTTCGAGTCCTACCTGCGGAGCCATTATGGAGAGCTGTCCGAGTGGCCGAAGGAGCACGATTGGAAATCGTGTAGGCGGGTAACCCTGTCTCAAGGGTTCAAATCCCTTGCTCTCCGCCATAATTTCTTTAAAAGATATGGCCCCTTGGTCAAGCGGTTAAGACACCTCCCTTTCACGGAGGTAACACGGGTTCGAGTCCCGTAGGGGTCACCAAAGTTTTTTACGCACTAGCGAAAAATAACTTTCATTAATGTGGAGGATTAGCTCAGCTGGGAGAGCATCTGCCTTACAAGCAGAGGGTCGGCGGTTCGAGCCCGTCATCCTCCACCATATAATTATTATTGTCGCGGGGTGGAGCAACGAGCGTTGCTTCAATGAATAAACTGCGAGTTGTATCAATCGAACTGCTGCTTGAATAGGCCTTCTGAGATTGATACAGTCCATGCCAACTATGAGCATGATAATAATAAGTTAATTTCATTGTCGCGGGGTGGAGCAGTCCGGTAGCTCGTCGGGCTCATAACCCGAAGGTCGCAGGTTCAAATCCTGTCCCCGCAATTGGTCTGGTAGTTCAGTTGGTTAGAATGCCTGCCTGTCACGCAGGAGGTCGCGGGTTCGAGTCCCGTCCAGACCGCCATTAATGTTGGCTCAGTAGCTCAGTCGGTAGAGCAAAGGACTGAAAATCCTTGTGTCGGCGGTTCGATTCCGTCCTGAGCCACCATTTATACTAAAAATAACGCCGGGGTAGCTCAATTGGTAGAGCACGACCGAATATGCTTCCTGTATTATCTTCAGCATACTGACCGAGTTGCTGCTTGCATAAACTTCCTGAGGTCAGGATGACGATAACTAGGACAGCGTTCATAAATTAAATAATATACCAAATTTTACGCCGGGGTAGCTCAATTGGTAGAGCAACTGACTTGTAATCAGTAGGTTGGGGGTTCAAGTCCTCTCGCCGGCACCAGAAGTTACACAGTGAATATAATATGTGGAGGGGTAGCGAAGTGGCTAAACGCGGCGGACTGTAAATCCGCTCCCTCCGGGTTCGGCGGTTCGAATCCGTCCCCCTCCACCATTTATAGGGGTATAGTTTAAAGGTAGAACGAAGGTCTCCAAAACCTTTGGTGTGGGTTCAATTCCTACTACCCCTGCCAATTATATTGTGGCGATTGTGGCGAAGTGGTTAACGCACCTGATTGTGGTTCAGGCATTCGTGGGTTCGATTCCCATCAGTCGCCCCATAATA
>NZ_NUOW01000083.1:0-13610 GCF_002584635.1 Bacillus sp. AFS031507 | reverse complement strand
ACAGGAATGCTGCCCCTTTAATTCAATAAGAAAAAAGCCACCAATTTGGCAGCTCGATCTTAAACTCTTGCACCCTTAGTTGAAGAAGAAAAAAATTATATCATAAGAAAAACGCTGCGGGCAACAGCCTTATCTTCCTAAACTCAAGCCCTTTAGTTTAATAAAAGTGTACTTTAGCCACCAAAGTTAATAATTATTTTATATTGAACTTATTCATTTACATTCATAATGGGAATCTAATTGCTTCAAAATGCGTGAGAGATGGGTCAGGATCAGTATTACCATCAGTGATAGCTTGGGCAAAAATTTGTACTCTATCACCCTTAGATAATTGGGTTATAGTAGAAACACTCACATGATTATTATTTGTCAATGGTGCACCAATAAAATCATTATCAGTAGCTGCTACATTTTCATCGTTAATAATGATAAACATCTTCACACTATAATTTGTACCAACATCAGGAACATAAGCAAGTCTTGCTATTATAAAATATACTCCATCTTGTTTTGGCTCAAATGTCGATGTACCTGGGTTATATTCATTGTTCAAATCAAGTATTTGATCTGGATACATAATTTGTTTAATGTCTGCAGGACCCACTTCTTGTGAAGTGGTGGCAGCAGCCATAAAAACTGACTGTTGTGCTTTATGTGGTTCAACTCCCATTATTCTCCTTCCTTTCTTTCATAAAGATTACACTATTTATATTAGTGACATTAGAATTTGTATAGGCAAAAACACGAAAGAGGTGAATATCAGTTATAAAAAAATACAATACCTATTTTGGTATCGCATATTTTTACCCATCCATATTCAAGTAACCTGCTCCGTTAGTGGAAAAAGAAAAAAAGTCGCCGGAGCGACCCTTTGTTTAACATAAGCACCCGTTAGCCATCCATGCAGCACAAAATGAGTGCTGCACCACAGAGAATGAAAATGGTTAGGAAGTGTCAATACTGTTACTGACCTTTATCCAGTCAACCCTAATCCATAGACTTATTAATTATCGCTCTCCTCTTTTTTTTTTAGGATTGAGCAGGGTCTTCTTAAGCATTGTCATTTTTCTAATCATGAAGAAAGTTATTTTCATGGTAGTTTAACAAGAACTTTTAGTTATATTATCTCCTATAGGTGTAACTATCCCATCCATACTTATAGAATTTTTCTTTTTACGGTATTCTTCTAAATCTTCTTCGCTTTTATTAGCAGCCCACTGTTGAAGAGTATCTCGTTCACCATTGTATGAATAAAATGGCACACTAAATCCACATGATGTTTTTACCGTTTCTATCTCTACATGAATAATTTGTCGAGTACCAGGAAGGATGTCAAAATGCTTTGACATATCATCCCATTCAGGTGTACCAGGTAATATCACTTTACCTTTTCCATAAAGTCGCAAAATCATCGGGGGACCTTCAAAAGCTATGAACATAAATGTTATTCTACCGTTATCTTTTAAATGTGCACTTGTTTCATTTCCACTACCAGTTAAATCTAAATAAGCGACTTCTGTTGGAGAAAATATCTGCATTACATCATGACCTTTTGGGGAAATGTTAACATGTCCGTCTTCTAAAAGAGGTGCTGAACCAACGAAAAAAATTCGTTGCTTTCTTATAAATTCTATGTGGTTTGGAAGTATCGATGAATAAACTGTTCCCATAAAATATTCCTCCTTGTTGAAACTATTGTTTAAAATAAAAAGCCTACCATCTCATAAGAGACGATAGGATTTATCTTCGTGGTACGACTCTTTTTGATTTGCTTATTAAACAAATCCACTTTATAACTGATTACGGATGTCAACCGTTAAGACCACATATCAGTCTCACCACTCGTGGTTGAGTTGGGGACTTTATTGACTGTCTTTCACCAACCGACAGCTCTCTAAACAATAAACATTCCTTAAAACTCCCAGTCACTGCGTTTTAATATTTGAAATTTTCTTAATATTATTATGTGATCTAAAATATGTCAACCATATTTTTCTATTTCTTCTTTAACTAACCTGCCACGTTAGTTCAACAAAAAAGGGAGTTGTCTCAACAACCCCTTTTTAAACTCTTGCACCCTTTAGTTTAAGTACAATGTTTCACACTAGTCGTCTTTATTTCAGTTTAATTAATTAGCTACACTAGCCCTCACTTCGTTAGAAGAATGATTTGCTGGCTTCTTCCAGAATAATGTTATAACTATTCCCAGAGCTAGTATCACAGTCGCAAGGTAGTAAGGGCTGTTAATATCTATATCAAATAATATACCCCCTAGAATTGGTCCACTAATGTTCGCTAAACTTGTAAACATAGAGTTCATTCCACCAACGAAACCTTGTTCGTTCCCGGCGATATTTGAAAGGTAAGAAGTAACTGCTGGTCGGAATAAATCGAATCCTACAAAAACAATAAATGTAACAAGTAAAATAGAGAAATATGAATGAACAACTGTCATTAAAAAGACAAGTATGGCTGATAATATTAAGCTGTATCGAATCAGTTTAATTTCACCCCAAATTCGTGTAAGTCTATCAAATAATATGACTTGTGAAACTGCACCAAAAATTGCACCACCTGTGATAACAATGGCTATATCGGATGGATTAAATTGAAATTTGTGGTCCACAAATAGACTAAAGAACGATTCAAAAGCTGCTAAACCAAACGAGGCAATAAAAATTAAAATAAACGCAAGGAAATATTTTGGTGCAATAATACGTTTGAGGCCAATCTTATCATCTGAGACTTGTTCATTATTATCTTCTTTACGATTCGGCTCAGATAATAAAATAATAGAAAGTATAGCCGCAATTGTACCAAGTGCTCCTGCAAAGAAGAATGGTATATGTGTTCCATATTCCGCTAAAAATCCACCAATACCAGGACCAATAATAAATCCTGTACTAATTGCAGCTGACATATAACCGAGTGCTTTAGGACGAGTATCAAGATTTGTAATATCAGCAATAAATGCTGTAACAGCTGGCATAATGAATGCAGCACTAACTCCTCCTAGAATACGAGAAATAAATAACATTTCGATTTCTCTGCCGATCCCAAATAAAAATTCTGAGATGCCGAAAATAAATAAGCCAATTACTATCATAATTTTTCTGCCGAATTTATCCGCTGCTTTCCCTGCAAATGGTGAAACAATCAATTGAGCAATTGCAAACGCTGCTGTTAAATAACCAACTGTGGTTCCAGTAATGCCTAGTTCATTCATCAGCGTAGGTAAGACTGGAATTACAAGACCAATTCCCAAAAAGGCAATGAATAAATTTAGTAATAATAATCCCAGGGTGACTTTATGAGTCTTCATCTTTTACATTCTCCTTAACAAAACTAATTCCCCGCAAACTTACTTGTATTGTTTTCATTTGTTTACAATTTTCATCCTAGTGTATATAGTAACTATATAGTCAAGGGTGGAGCTGTAAAAAATGAATAAAAAAAAGGGAAAATATTTAACTACAGGTGAATTCGCGAAGCTTTGCAAAGTAAACAAACAAACACTTTTTTTTTACGATCAAATAGGGCTTTTGTCTCCGGTATTCAAAAATGAAAAAGGGTACCGTTATTATTCAATTCGCCAGATAGATCTATTCTTTGTTATTGATTTATTAAAGGATCTGGGTATGTCGCTAAAAGCTATTCAACAATATACGCAAAATAAATCGCCTGAAAGTTTTTTGTCTTTAATGTATCAAAAAAAAGAAGAGATTATGAAAAAACGTCAGGAGATTGAAGCGAAGGAAAAAATTATCGAGGCAAAAATAGCATTAATGGAAGAAGCGTCACACCTTGATTTTCATCAAGTTACGCTTGAACAATTACCAGAAGCAACACTTTATTTAAGTAGAAATATTGAAAATATAACCGATGAAGAATTTGTAGAGGTCGTTTCAGATTTTATTAATGAATTGAACGTATCACAACTTGATACAGGATATCCAATAGGTGTTATAACGAAACGGGAGCAAGTATTAAAGGGAGAATTCACTAATTATAGCTATTTATATATTGAGCAACCGAATCCCAAGGAAGGATATCCCTATTTTAAAAGTGTTAAGGGTGATTTTCTCAGTGGATATCATATAGGAGATGAGAAAACAATACATAAAACATATAAGCGACTTTTTTCAGAGATGGAACGTTTAAATTTAGGCTTAGGAGATTATGTTTTTGAAGAGTATATTTATGATACAGTTGTAATGAATCATAAGGAACATTACGTCACCAAAATTATGATACAAGTCGAACGAATAGAGAGTTAATTTTACAATAATTCTTGTATAGATGAGCTTAGGAAAATTTAATCCAAGCTTTTTTTATTTTGACTTTAAACAACTCTTGTTAAACTCATTTTGTTGGGGTCCATCCTGATTTCGGGAAATAGATTATATGACTCATTTGATTCGGAATGTGAGAGAAATCCAATAAGAAAACCTACAATTTGCCCATCCTTTTCTGCAATAAAACTTGTATTTGTAAAATGGTCGAAAAACAATTGATAAATTCTGTTGTTCTATTTATTTATTATTCCCCTATAGTTTAAGTAGAAACTTTCACAATCTCTAATACATTTTATTTAAAAATTAGGTTATTTTCTTGCACTAATGATCTCCGTTCGTTGAGCTGTAAAACCTCGAAAGTTGGCTTGTTTGTTTAAAAAGACTGGGCAAGACGTATTCCAAGGTCTTCTATGCAAAATGACGGATGGCTACGACGACGACACGTTGCCCCACAACCCCTAGCCTCTTCAGCCCAGCTACCACCTCTAAAAATTCGGTAGGAGCCGTACACTTGTTCATCATATAAATCCCAACACCACTCCCAAACATTCCCTAACATATCATACAGACCCCATGCATTCGGTTCCTTTCTTCCTATTTCATGGATTTTGCCTCCTGAATTTTCATTATACCAGGCAATCTTATCAAGCTCTCCGTATCTATAACTAGTAGTCCCTGCTTTACATGCATATTGCCACTCTGCTTCTGAAGGAAGTCGATAGCCGTCTGATTCCCAATCACAAATAATGTTTTCACCATTATTACTTATAGAATAACACTCTTTTAGTCCAGCTTTCTGTGATAGTAGATTACAAAAAGAAATTGCATCATTCCAAGAAATATTCACAACCGGTTTTAGCTCTCCGTCAAAAGAATTAGGTGATTTATTTGTAATAGCATAGTACAGACTCATAGTTACAGGATACCTGCCAAGAAGAAACGGTCTTATTTCAGCTTTCCATTTGCTTTTTATTCTATCGTCTCTTAAATCTATTTCTCCTCCTGGAATTTTTGCCATTGGATAGTCAATGTAACTCTTTGTTTCATTTGACACTCTACCTTCCTCCTTTTGAATTGATTTTACAAATTTCACCTCGTTTAGTACCATTAAATCAATACAAAAAATACGTTGTTTTTTTCAGATAACTGCTTCATTAGCTTGAGTACACTTTTTCAAAATCTTTTATATACTTTAACATAAATATCCAATTTCCTTATTGAGTGTTATTCAAGAAAATGGCCCGCAGCCGCTGCCGCCTATTGTTTAACTCAATAAAGAAAGCGAACCCTGATAAAGAATCGCGCCGGCTTGCGGAAGACTAAAAATATTTTCGTCCTATTTTTTGATTTTTCTCAACAAACTTTCTCATTCGAAACCAGTTTCTTCAAGAAACTCTCTTTTCACTGCAATTGTTAAACTCTCTGGTTCTTCTAAACTTCCTCCTGGAAGGTCATAAGATTTATGTATGGTCCACCATTCTTGTTTATTACTAAAAGATTCCCATTTTCAAAACAAATACCATATACACCAAAAGCTCTGTGGTACTTTTCTGTTTTCTCCATTTCCTACATCCCTTTAAAATTATCTTTCTGCTATATTTATACATACTTATTCTAGTCTCCTTCTCCTTTAGCTATTAAGAGCTGCCCTTTCGATTTCGATAATCCGGTCAATAATTCCAGAAAAAAAGAATTTTTAGGGAGAGTTGAACTTGTTATTGTCTCAATACGACATCAATTATTTATTACCTAAAAATCAAAAAATCCCGTGTCAAAAAACACCAGCGACTCAACCGTACTGATGTTTTTTTGACATTTTATTAAAGTAATTTTCCTAAATAATACGGCATTTGGCGTCGCCACCAAATCCAATCATGCGAAACATCTTCGCCCCACTCATCAAACCAAGTTGGAATTTGTTTTTCTTCAAAGGCTTCTTTTAATGTATAGTATGAAGGCAGCCCATCCTGTTCCCAATCACCCAGCCCGGTACAAATAATGATATCTGCTGAACGATAGCGATCAATAAACCAGCCGTCATTTTGATTCCATATGTAATCACTCGGTGAATTTTCGTATACAAGCGGATCATTTCCGTAATCCCCAAAAAAGAAACGCACATCGTAAACACCGCTTAGTGCAACGGTTGTTTGGAAGACATCCGGATGTCTCAAGAAAAAGTTCAACGCATGATATGCCCCCATACTACACCCCGTTGTCATCATTGGCTCAAACCAACCTGTTTTATGTTTAATAAATGGAATAGCTTCTGAAATCACATAACGGTCATATGCCTCATGAGCTAATGCACGGTCATGCGCTGGTTTTGAGTCGTGCAGCCAACTTTCGTTATCTATACTAGCCAATGTAAAAAATTGAACTTTTCCGGATTCAATAAAGTCATGACACACATCAATCATTCCAAAATCATAGTATTCAGAATGCGTCCCTCCAGATGAAGGAAAAACTACGATTGGCATGCCACTGTGTCCATATCTGTTTAACAGCATTTCACGTCCTAATTCGCCACTCCAATGGTTTAACTGTTCTATATGCATAGAAAAATCTCCTTTCCCAAATTTTTTCGTTCATGTACAAAACGGATAATATCATCCACTTCTTCCTGCGAATCTGCATTAATCGCATAAAATTGATTTCCTTGGAGTTCCGCAAACGCATCTGGCATGCGCTGTTCAAACTTCACACGGTCGCCAAATCGTTCATAAATAGCATTCGTATCATGTTTATACTCATACGCATCACGCTGTGTTACACCGACACAAAACTTGTTTTTGGCATCGGACTTCTTAAATTCTCCTCCAGTCACAAGAGAAGCATACTGAGCAAATAAATCAATGGAGTACGCGAAATTGTACATATCAATCGTGTAGCCGCCAGCCAAGCGGTTATTGTATTCAAGTGCAACATAATCCCCATTTTCTAATTTAAAAAACTCAATATGGAAAAAGCGTTCTTTCATGCCAAAAGCTTTCACAATCGCCTTTCCATAAGTTTCGAGCTTTGGATCAATTTCTTTTTGAATCACATAAGCTAAATCCAACTGACCATTAACGAGTTCCAGAGTTGGCACATTATATGTAAAGCTTGTTTGGAAAACAATGTTCCCTTTCTGATCCACTAAACCATCAAATGTACAAAGCACGCCTCCTTCGACATATGGTTCTAAGAAGTACACTTGTGCTTCTCCCCATTCTTCTTCAAAATGACGTACAGCCTCTTCTGAACTTAATTTAAAGGTTGCAGCTGATCCAACTCCATTATCCGGTTTAGCGATAACTGGCAGTCCTAATTCATCAATGGCTTTAGATAACTCCGTTTTAGTTTTAACGATTCTTCCTTCTACAACAGGCACATCTGCATTTTTAAACAGCTTCTTCATTTCAGATTTATACTTAACTTTTTTCAAGTCATTCGTTTTATTGCCGTACACGTTAAATTGCTCACGCAACTGAGCATCAAGTTCTAACCAGTATTCGTTATTGGATTCAATGCGGTCAATTGGACCATGTTTATAAAATAAAAATGCAACAGCCCGTTTCACTTCATCTACATCTTCTAAATTATTCACACGATAATATTCTGTTAAAGAGTTTTGTAATTCGGAACCTAATTGGTCATATGGCTCTTCGCCAATTCCTAAAACATTGACACCTGCGTCTTTTAAACGATGAGCAAATGACTGAAAATTACTTGGATAATATGGTGATATCAAAATATAATTCATAAAAAAAGCTCCTTTCTCAGAATCAAAAAATTCATTATTTTCACGACTAAGGTACAATTATTCCAATTTAATCAATCTAAACTTCCAAAAATATTCAAAAAAAGTGAAAGATTCCTCCCATGATCAAATTCAGTCAAATATAATTATTCAGTTCATTCAAGACCACTTCTCACTTAAGAAACGTAAACATTCTGGCAAGTGTTTTGCCCAAGATTTTTCATTATGTTCTTCATCCGCAAAAATATTTAAACGAATGCTATCAATTGGAACAGAGCCTTTTATCAGTTGTTTATAATACTTAAGCGAGCAATCGATATATGCCTGCTTCATATTACCATACATCAATTGTCGATCGGCATCATCGCCTTCCTGAGTCCCAACTTGAATGTACACGCGTTGTTCAGGATCCAACTCTTTTCTAGCAATATAACTGTCAAAGGCTTTACTTGTAATCCAATTGGCTAAAGAAAAAATGCCTAAACCACCAATTTGATCTTTATATTCAATACCCATAAAAGCCGAAATATTTCCTCCAAGTGAACTGCCAATCATCGCTGTATGATATTTATCCGATTTAGTTCGGTAATGCTTATCGATAAACGGCTTCACGACTGTCATGACAAACTCAGCAAACTCCGCGCCTCTTCCGCCTAGTTCAATATCTTCAGGAAGTGGACTTTCAGTAATTTTCCAAGGAGTATATTCATTAATTCGATCTTGTTCAGCGTTATCTATCCCAACAACAATCATCTTCGGAAAATCGGGGTTTTGTTTAATTGCATGAATAACTTTCCATGAATACCCGCTATAAGCTTCACTACTGTAGAAAACATTTTGTCCATCATGCATATAGACAACTGGATAATTTTTAGCCTCATCTTTATCATAATTTTTCGGTAATAAAACACGCACGCGACGTTTTTCATTTTTATAAGACATATGTAATTGATGTGTTTCTAGTTTTAAATAAAAATAGGATTGATTCATTTTACCTTCCTCACTCCTTTGATATTACTTACTAAAGGTCCTTATCCAGAGTAACAAAGTAATCAATTGAGTGAAGTTCCTTATTCAATTCGTGAAGATAATGTGTTACAGCTTCTACTAATACAGTTGTGGAAATGTATTTGTCTGTTTCAAACTCTTACCAAATTGAATAAATTCTCCAATTATCTTCACCCTCATATAGAAAGTTGATTATAGCCTCGTCATGGTCAATGGTATCAAAGTCCATATTCTCTCTAACACTACTACGAATCTTTTGTAACCATTTGCCCAGTTTCCATCCTAGTTCTGCTAGGTTGGTAAATGGTTCTTCGAAAAATAATTTTTCATCTATATAAATATTTAAATTACCTGTTCTATAACCATTCATATAAGATCCATAATATTCTGGTCCAGTTGGTACATCTGTGTCTAAAACAAACGAAAATCATATATCCATAGAATCACTCCTCAGAGAAATATTCTACATTAAAATCACGATTCCTTCTTCCTAACCTGCTCCGTTAGCACAATATAAAAAGGGGATCGCCGCAGCTTCACCAGCTAAACAATTTACGATGAAGGATATTATTTATTTTAAGTAGGTTCTGTTATCTTTCGTTGTTGATTTACTTTATTAAACTATTTGGAAGTTTTGTTGAACAAGTTGTAAATTTAACATTTTAATGTAAGAGCAATTCTTTGTAATGAGAATTGCTTTTTATTTTGTCAAAATTAAAAGCATATTTAAATAACAATAATAATATAATAAAAAACAATACGATTTTATTGTAAATCGATAAATAATATGATAAAATCATGTTATCATTAAATATGCGAGGTGCTTTTTATGAAACAAGTTACGACACTCTTTTTAAAGCTAGCTGTTATTTTTATAGGAATCCCAGTTCTTGCATTGTGCATATTTTTGGTGCCTAAGATCGGGAATTTTGCTGGAGAATTGTATCCAGATATTGCTTATATGAAATCTCTCGTTTTAATCGATATTTATGCGGCAGCGATACCTTTTTACTTTGCTCTGTATCAAGCTTTTAAACTTTTAAGCTACATTGATAAGAACCAAGCGTTCTCGGAATTATCGGTAAAGGCTTTAAATAAAATAAAATACTGTGCCATCACGATCAGTACCTTGTACCTGCTAGGTATGCCACTCTACTATCTCATGGCGGAAAGAGTTGACCCGCCAAGTTTCATACCAATCGGATTGGTCATTATTTTCGCCTCTATGGTGATCGCCGTTTTTGCTGCTGTTCTCCAAAGACTTTTACAAGAAGCTATTAATATAAAATCAGAAAATGATTTAACGGTCTAAGGTGGAGAATATGGCAATTATTATTAATATAGATGTGATGTTAGCAAAACGAAAAATGAGCGTAACGGAGCTTTCGGAGAGGGTTGGGATTACGATGGCGAATCTTTCCATTCTGAAAAATGGGAAAGCAAAAGCGGTTCGTTTATCAACTTTAGAAGCGATATGTAAGACTTTAGATTGTCAACCAGGTGATATTTTGGAGTACAAAAGCGACGAAGACACTTAATAAAAACAGACAACAACTTTCTTCAACCAACGGGATTAGATAGTGAAATTAAGATGAAGGGATAGCGATTAAGCTATCCCTTCTCTGCGTTTATTATTGTTATTTAATTAGAGAATTCCATTGATATTAGTGATGATGTGATTTGCAATGTTTGCACCTCAAATGTGCTTTATTACACTCTTGCCCCCGTTACTTGAAGAAGAAAAAAGTATTAAATGTTAGCTTAATTTTATAGTTTTTTGCTTTAGATGAAATAAAACCATAGGAATAAGATGGATACCAGATATAAAAGACCATGGGAGCAAATTTATTGGAGAATGCTTTAAGACTTTATTAAGTTTTCCATGCTATAATTCAACAAAATACTAATGATTGCGAGGGGGAAAAATGAAGAAATGGTTTCCTCATGGGAAATGGACGAAATATTATGTATGGCTACACCATTATTCCATTGTATCCTTTTTAGTTCTCATGGTAACAGGACTTGCTCTTTATATCCCATTTTTTCATGTAAGGCTGATACGGTATCTATTCTTCCTTTATGATGCTCATATTTTCTTTGGAATCGTTTTTTTTCTTTCGTTATTTTCTCCTATTGTGAAGAAGTTGCCAAAGGTGAACCGCATACGAAAAGTCGATTGGTTTATGCCAATATTTTTTGGTACAGCAATCGTTTTAACTGGATTTTCTTTGTGGAAGGTCAATTGGTTTCCCGCAAGCATAAGAGAGGCTGCCTTCGCTTGGCATGGGAATTTGTCTTATCTTTTAGGAATTTGGTTTATCTTGCATGGTTTCTTCAAAGCAACCGGAACACAATATCTCCAAACACACGTGACGAAAAAAATGGATTCAGAACGCAGACAATTTCTGCGATGGGGATTTTCAGGATTAGTGATTGGTGCAATTTCAATGACTCCTTTCTCGAAGCTCTTCACTACACGCGACAATGTATCAACAGATTCGAGACCGGGGATACATGTGTTTCCGGAATATTTTACTGTGACAGACAACTATCCAAAGGTCTCGCTCAACAAGTACCAGTTGAAAATTGACGGTCTAGTAACTACTAAAAAATCCATTACCTTGGATCAATTGACGTCTTTACCTGTTACAAAACAGATCAAAAATTTCCAATGCGTTACGGGATGGACGGTAACGGATGTGGAATGGGAAGGAATTCACATCCGCGAGCTTGTTTCATTGGTAAAACCCACTTCAGAAGCTTCATTCATCACCTTCTATTCTGCTGATGGGGTCTATACAGAAAGTTTATCCCTTAAAGAAGCGATGGAATCCGATGTTCTTCTAGCTTATAAGATGGACAATCAGCCGCTTCGCGTCGAACAAGGTTTTCCGCTTCGATTGGTGGTGCCAAAAATGTATGGGTACAAATCTATCAAATGGGTAAATCGTGTTGAATTTGCATCCACTCGTATTCAAGGATACTGGGAACAACGAGGCTATCCTGCTGAGGCAACATTTTGAGCAAGTAAAAAATACAAGGTTTTTTGGAATTACGGCTTTTACTTATTTAAGCCTTCTCTTCAACTCACTGATAGTAAAGAGGTGGGATAAAGGTTTATTTTAATTATCCGCTGCGAAATTTGGTTAAAACGATATCTGGATAATCGTGAAAAGAGGAAGTATCAGGCAGGAATTATATAGAAAGTATTTTTAAATAAAATAAGCAACGCGATTGCGTTGCTTTATTTCACTCTTGCACCGGTTTGTTTAAGTATAATTCTTCACATACTCAATTCAATTCAGTTGATTATCATGTAAATCAAATTTATAAATTGGGTTTATACACTCCAAAATAGATACAATTGCATATCAGATTAACGCATTAAGGCACAAAAAAGCCTGCCTTGATGCATCAGGCAGGCTACTTGAGTTTTAGCTTTTTAGGATATCTTCAATACGATTCAATTCTTCTTCAGAGAAAGCTAGGTTATTTAATGCTGCAACGTTTTCTTCAATTTGGCTTACACGGCTTGCACCGATCAGAGCGGATGTAACTTTACCACCTCTTAATACCCATGCTAGGGCCATTTGTGCCAGGTTTTGACCACGTTCTACAGCGACTACATTTAACTGCTGGACACGATTAATTACAACTTCCGTTACTTGATCAGTACCCAATGCGCCTGTTGATTTTGATGCCCTAGAATCAGTAGGAATTCCATGCAAATATTTATTGGTTAACAATCCTTGTGCTAATGGACAAAAGGCGATCGATCCGACACCGTTTTCCTGCAAAACATCTTGCAAGCCATCTTCAATCCATCTATTCAGCATCGAATAGCTAGGTTGATGAATGACAAGAGGAGTGCCTAATTGATTTAATATTTTGATTGCTTCATCTGTTTGTTCAGCACTGTAGCTTGAAATTCCAACATATAATGCTTTACCCTGGCGAACAATTGAGTCTAATGCCCCCATCGTTTCTTCAAGTGGCGTGTTTGGATCAGGTCTATGTGAATAGAAAATATCAACATAATCCAACCCCATTCGCTTTAGGCTTTGGTCTAGACTTGAAATGAGATATTTCCTTGACCCCCAATCCCCATAAGGGCCTGGCCACATATAATACCCTGCTTTTGATGAAATGATCATTTCATCCCGGTATGGAGCAAAATCTGTTTTTAGCATCCTACCAAACATTTCTTCGGCTGATCCTGCAGGTGGGCCATAATTATTAGCTAAGTCAAAATGTGTAATACCTAAATCGAATGCTCGTCTAAGCATGGCACGGCCATTTTCATATGTATCAACACCACCAAAATTATGCCATAAGCCCAGTGATATGGCTGGGAGCTGAAGACCGGAATGTCCGCTTCGATTATATTTCATATTGTCATATCGAGTTTGATCTGCTTGGTAAACCATGATAGCCCCCTCCTTTTTGATTACATGTAATATTATATACGTTCGATTTTATATGTCTATTAAAAGAAAATCTCCCTAGAAAAAATGTATTCTTCTGCCAACCTTAAATTCCCTTTAATCAACTAACCTCCCTCAATA
>NZ_NUOW01000082.1:0-1836 GCF_002584635.1 Bacillus sp. AFS031507 | reverse complement strand
GCAGCATTCCTGTAATGAGTGAAAATGAGGTTTGAACAAAAAAATAACCTCTTGGTAGAATGAGAGTGTCCTGAAGCCGGCCAGCGAAAAGGACAATACTCAAATACCAGGAGGCCTAAAATGAATTATAACCAAAATAAGAAGCTTGCTCAAATTACTTCTCAAACGCTAATTATAGGGGTGGACATCGCTAAATTCAAGCATGTGGCACGTGCTCAGGACTTTAGAGGAATGGAGTTCGGATCACCTTGTTATTTTGAAAACACAAAAGAGGGGTTCTCCCATTTTCTTAAGTGGATTTCTGAGTTGAAGAGAGAACAAGCCATGGATAAAGTGATAGTTGGGATGGAACCGACTGGCCATTATTGGTTCAACCTAGCTCATATTCTGAAAGAAAATGAGATTAAGTTTGTGGCTGTAAATCCCTTGCACGTGAAGAAAAGCAAGGAACTCGATGATAATTCACCAACTAAAAATGATGTAAAAGATGCCAGAGTAATTGCCCAGCTGGTCAAAGACGGAAGATACGCCGAACCTACTATACCGCAAGGAGTTTATGCCGAGCTCCGAGTGGCAAAGAAAATTCGCGATCTTCTAACGGATGACCTCCAAACGGTCCAAGGACAGGTTCACAACTGGATTGATCGGTACTTTCCAGAATTTCTAACAGTCTTTAAGAAGTGGGAAGGTAAGGCAGCATTACAATTCTTAAGGTTAAATGCCTTACCACATGAAATGATAAAATTCTCTGATCAAGAGCTGCTCATCCACCTAAGAAAAGCCGTTACCCGGAGTGTGGGGCTCAGTAAAATTAAAGAGTTAAAGCAAGCTGCCAGTAAGTCCATCGGACTTCGGCAAGGCTCTGATATGGCCAAATTGGAGCTGAAAACGCTACTTGATAAATATGAACTAATCCAGCTTAAATTCGAAGAATTGGATGCAAAAATAGATATATTACTTGAAGAAATACCTGGTGTTCCACAAATGTTGGCCATTAAAGGTGTCGGCAGGGATACGGTTGCCGGTTTCTTTGCGGAGGTCGGCGACCTCAGTGATTATAATCATCCTAGACAAATTATTAAGCTGGCGGGGTTAAGTTTGAAAGAAAATACGTCCGGTAAGCACAAGGGAAAAACGACCATCACAAAGAGGGGACGTAAGAAATTGAGGGCCCTATTGTTTAGGGTCTGTATGATTCTAGTTGCACAAAATTCAGCATTTAAAGCATTACACGCTTACTATACTCAACGACCTGATAATCCATTAAAGAAGATGCAGTCCCTTATTGCTTTATGTAATAAACTGATCCGTATTTTCTTTAGCATAGGTAAAAAACAGTTTGATTTTAGTGAAGAAAAGATGTTAAAGGATATTCCTCATTTGTCAGCATCAAGGAAGGTAGAAATGGCAGCTTAATTCTCTTTTATATTAGATAAATTAGTAGTTGTGTGTTTTGTAGGACGGGTACATTTGAAGCACGGATAAGTCGGCAAAGCAACTAAATTACGGGCAGGACCCTGTGGGGCAGCATGGCTGACATCCACCTCATGGAAAGGTTGGACGAAGGAATTTGAGAGCGAAGACTCTGTGAGGCATGGGAGGGTTGACCTCCATGAGAAATGTGGACATCCACCAGTGCGATCATATTTTTACTTATTTACCAATTTGTGTAAGTGATTGGGTAGTGGGTTATGAGTCTTTTTTCTTTTTGAGTCCAATTTTATCCTTTCGAGTGATATTTACCCACCTAAAAAGCAATTACTAGTAAATAAACTACTATGAAAATCTAAGAAAAACGAAGAAATCGTGAGATTTCGCTTTCTTTATTGAGGGAGG
>NZ_NUOW01000081.1:232-1846 GCF_002584635.1 Bacillus sp. AFS031507 | reverse complement strand
GCAGGATAGCATTCCTGTAGAGAGTTAATTATTGACTTTGATAAAAAAAGAGCTCCTCAGTAAGATATGAGTATAGACACCACTCTAACTCAAAACTTAGGAGGAACCCCTACTATGAAGTTTAAAATGCAAGACAAACAAAATCAACTAATAGAAAGAATTTCCGATAAACATCTCGTTGTCGGCGTAGATATTGCACAACAATTTCATGTCGCAAGAGCCGTAAATTTCCGTGGAATTGTAGTCGGAGATCCACTGGCCTTCGAAAATAATGAAGAGGGATTTGCTAGTTTATTAATATGGATTAAAAATCTTCAAAAGTTAAATAACCTAGATACAGTTATAGTTGGGATGGAACCAACTGGGCACTACTGGATCAATCTTTCAAGATGGCTTTCTAAACAAAATATTGAGGTTGTAACAGTAAACCCACATTTAGTAAAAAGGAATAAAGAAAATCGTGATAATAGCCAGTCAAAAAGCGATAAAAAAGATGCTTTAGTCATCGCTGATATGGTAAAGAACGGTTACTACTCCTATGTTAGGTATACATCAGAATCATTCGAAAAACTGAGGGTACTTATGTCTAACCGTGATGTAGTAGTTAAACGCCTCGTTAGTTCTATTAATCAATTAAATCGATGGGTAGATATAGTCTTTCCGGAACTTCGACAGGTGTTTAAAGAAGTTACGGCTAAAGGGGCAATCGCAACCCTTCGTCTATTTCCATCTCCCATTGAATTGTCAATTATGGAGCCTAGCGAGATTATAGTAGGTTGGAAATCAATTATGAAGAGACAACCTGGTTTAAAAAAAGCCCAATTGCTTCTTCAAGCAGCTAGAAAATCAGTGGGCACCAGACAAGCATTAGATGCGTATAAATTTCATTTGGAACAATTACTAGAGGAGTATGATTTAGCCGTAACACAACTCGAAAGAGTTGAAAAACAAGTTTCTGATGTATTAAATAAGATCCCTTTTGCCAAGAAACTGCTTACCATTAAAGGTATTAGTGAAATTTCACTCGCTGGTATTTTAGGTGAGGCAGGGGATTTAAGCGGTTTTTCTCACGGCAATTCTCTACTTCGTCATGCAGGTTTACACCTAGCTGAAGCAAGTTCTGGGAAGTGGAAAGGTCAAATTGTCATCTCAAAACGTGGAAGGTCCAGGCTACGACGATTCCTCTACTTAGCGACAATGAGCCTTGTGATGAATAACCAGGAATTTAAAGCAATTCACTCCCATAATGTTAAAGTAAAAAAAATGAAAAAAATGAAATCCATTATGAAATTGATCGGAAAACTAGCACGTATATTTGTAGGAATAGCCAAACGAAATGAATCCTATTGTCCGGAAAAACTACAACATTTAACTTCTTTAGCTGCATAAGAACTAATAGATTCTTAGACCAGTTTACCCGAAAGGGTAAACTCCAATAAATAATTATAAAGAGTGTATGTTTCTTTAAATTTATCGAATGTTGGCTTATTCGTAGGATTTCAAATATGTACGGAGTACCAGATTTCTTCAACATAAGGGCTCGGACCCATTAGGATAGCATAACTGGCCTCCACCCCTTGGATAGGCATGACGAAGGAATGAGAGGGCAAACGA
>NZ_NUOW01000081.1:0-194 GCF_002584635.1 Bacillus sp. AFS031507 | reverse complement strand
GCGGCGTGGAGCATGTACATTATATGGTAAAATATGGAGTAGTAATTCACTCCTTTATTTAACTATGCCTTCACGAAGCCATAATGATCTGAACTCATTTCATTTAACCGTTAAATCTAAATAAAGGGTTATGAAATCCTGCGAATAAGCGAGTATTCGTTAGAAAATCGTATTAATCTGAGGGAGTTGAAGAA
>NZ_NUOW01000080.1:0-2861 GCF_002584635.1 Bacillus sp. AFS031507 | reverse complement strand
AATGCTATCCTGCTTCGTTAGTTTAATTAGAAAAACCTAATCTACGACAGTAACTGCGCACACATCTTCGAATGCCACCCGTTCATATTCGCCAGGCCTTACTTCTATTCGGAGTTCATGCGTAATCGGATCAACGCGGTTAACGGCGCCAGTAATCTCCGTGGTGAATCCGTCAGACCATACGCTAAGCCTCACCGTTAGCTTATACGCCATTGCGTAAGCTATCCGCTGATCGAATTCCTCGAGTTCATAAACGTCTAGTAACGGTTTTTCAACACGTTCTGAATCCCGCCATAAATCACGTTGCGCCTTAATTAGCTCCGGCATTCCAAAGGCGAACTGCCATTTAACTTTTCCGCGGTCTCTTATCGTCATTACGAACACCTCCTTCGTTCTTATTATACGCGAACAAACGTTCTGTATGTGAATAAAAATAAAAAGACCAATTTTACGTGGTCTTAAAGGTAGGAAAGCTTGGAATCCAATAATGGTTTAATAGGTAAAGCTATCTTGATTTTTGGTTTATTCGACGCCGTAGTAAGCCATCATTCCCAAACCTATAAGGATGATGATAAAAATAATGCCTTTTCTTTCATGAAAAAACTCCTTAACATTTTCTTCAAATCCCCCTATTTTCATTAGTGTTCTCAAAAGAATTGGAAAAAAATTTATCAATCGAGTCCCTTCTTTGTTCTAATATACGTTTATGGATCCAAATCGCTGCTTGTGCTCCCTCTCCCATTGCAATTGTTAATAGCTCCGAGTGAACACCGATATCACCTGCAACCCAAACGTTTGGTACATTTGTTTCCTTCGTCCTCGGATTTGTTGGGATATGTAGATTTTCTAGTCGTTCAATGCCTAATTGTTTTAACAAATCTGTATTTACTTTATTTCCACCAAAGGCAAGAAACCCTCGTTCTCCTTTTATTTTATTTCCATCTCCTGTCAAAAAGGCAGTAAACCGTCCTTCACCATTTGTCTCTACTCCAATAACTTTGTCCACTATCATTGGAATTCCATTTTCAGCTAAATTCATTTGAACACTCTCACTTATTTTCTTACCGTCTGAATTTATATAAATAAGTTCCTTCGTCCAGTACATAAGGGTTAGAGCCATGTTTGCCCCAGGATCACCTGATCCAGCTACAATCACCTTTTTATTTGTCACTTCATAGCCGTCACAATCAGGGCAAATATATATTGATATTCCTAGACATTCCTTTAAGTTAGGTATTTCTAATGGGATGTGATCTTTTATACCCGTAGCTAATAATAGGCATTTACTTTCATAGCAATTTAGTGAAGTTCCTTGTAATTTGAACTTTTCCCCTTGTTTTTCTACTTTTACAATCTCATCTTCCTTAAAAGTTACTCCATATTTCTCTGCATGTTGTCTTCCTAAGTGACGAAGCGTTTGTCCATCAACACCATCAGGCCAACCTAATACGTTATGATAACATTTACATAATGTGGAACGTCCTTCTCCTTTATCAATCACAAGTACTTGATGATTGTATCGCCCGAGCTGAATTGCAGCCTGCAACCCAGCAATTCCACCTCCGACAATAATGCATTGATAAGAATCTTTATGAGACATATCTTCACCCTTTTATTCAACTATTCAAAAGTCTGTAATTAAGACGACCAGACACTGGGCTTCGGAGTTTATCAGATTACAGACACTGATGAATGTGATTGAAGCGTTTATGATGCTATTATGGCAGGTTATCGTTTAATTGATACAGTTGCCGCCTATCAAAACGAGGAAGCCGTTGGCAAAGCAATTAAGCGTAGTGGCGTAGCAAGAGAAGAATTGTTTATTACTACAAAACTCTGGATTCAGGATGCTGGTTAAGAGAGCACACAAAAAGCAATTGCAAAATCGCTAGAAAGACTGCAATTGGACTATTTGGATTTATATTTAATTCATCAACCATTTGGTGATGTATATGGCTCTTGGCTTGCTATGAAGGAATTGTACCAAGAAGGAAGATCAGAGTGATTGAGGTTAGTAACTTCCAGATGGACCGTCTGAACGATTTGATTATTCATAATGAAGTAACTCCTGCCTAAATAACATGTTCGGGAATGAAGTTTTAGTATCGGTAGCCAAAAAGAATAATAAATCCGTTGCCCAGGTGATTTTACGTTGGTTGACACAAAGAGGAATCGTTGTTATTCCAAAGTCTGTTCATAAGGAAAGAATCTTCGAAAACTTTAATATCTTTGACTTTAAATTAAGTCAAGAAGATATTGATACGATTGTTGCGTTAGATACGAAAGAGAGTTTGTTCTTTTCACATAGAGATCCTGAGATGGTGAAAGGGCTCCGTAGCTTTAAATTTGATTATTAATGATTATATATAACAAAATGAAAGGATGCCTACTATTATTGGGCAGCTTGTTTTGTTCTTTACTAAAATAAGTGCCCAATTCCCTAACTAGGAAGATCACGCTTCTTATGACTTTGTGAAGGAATGTACTTAAACTAACCTGCCCCGTTAGCATTCCTGTAGAGAGTTAATTATTGACTTTGATAAAAAAGGAGCTCCTCAGTAAGATATGAGTATAGACACCACTCTAACTCAAAACCTTAGGAGGAACCCCTACTATGAAGTTTAAAATGCAAGACAAACAAAATCAACTAATAGAAAGAATTTCCGATAAACACCTCGTTGTTGGTGTGGACATTGCTCAACAATTTCACGTCGCTCGAGCAGTGAATTTCCGTGGAATTGTAGTCGGCGATCCTCTCACATTCAAAAATGATGAAGAAGGATTTACTAGTTTTCTAAAATGGCTTAAAAATCTTCAAAGATTAAACAACCTATGTGAAGAAATTGTTGGGATGGAACCAA
>NZ_NUOW01000007.1:272915-279150 GCF_002584635.1 Bacillus sp. AFS031507 | reverse complement strand
CTTACCTATCTGTATGAAGAAACTTTGAAATAAAACTTTGAAGTAGCTCAGTTCAAATAGGACTGGGCTATTTATTTTCACAATCAAACAGCACCGCAAATGCGGTGCAATTTCATATGCATTTTAAGCTACAATTCACGTTTTGCGATAGGCAACAGAACTCGTTAGGATGTGTCTCATCCTTCTTTTCTGTACCCTTGATGTACCTTATTAGTACAATCGACAAAATCCTACTTAACCAAACGATTGATTAAAACCGCCAAAACCTATTGAAAAACAGACTTTGTTCAAGGTACTAGAAAAAATTTTATCGTGTACCAGAGTACCTTTATATGGTAAGGTTTCATAACCTTTCAACATCGGCTAATTTTTTATATTAGTAGACTTCTTTAGCCAATTTAAGAACAATACAAACGTTTGATTAGTTTGGGGATGAATCCTTTAGCAACATGGATTGTTTTTGATGAGTATCCCCATAGCTGAAGCTAGTGGTTTCGAAAGAATAGGCTTTAAAGCCGCATTGTCTTTACGAGGGCTACCACAAGTCCCGCTATTACATCAGACCGAGGTCTTCAGCTTTGCATTTCTTTTCTTTATGATGATTATTTTTCGTGGGGATTGGAGGAAGCTGGTTTCAGATGAACTTCTAAAAGCAGGATTGATAACTGAACCATACCCCCTGATAGATACAAATGAAACAAACTTCGCCCATTTTCCTCAAGTTTCGCTTTCAATCAATCGTTTGATTAGAATGGCTGCACTCCTTGATAAATATGAATCAGCCTTCCCTAATGTATAAATAAATTATTGAAAAATGGTCTTAAAATTGGGGAAAGAAACGGTCCAAACCACTTTTGTCACTAATCGACAGCCGTTCGATTAAATTCTATTTAAGCTATACTATTCAAACGTTTAGTTAAAAAATCTACAAGTACTGATTTATAAGAGCCTCCCCTGCCAGGCAAGAATGAAAATTGTCGAGAACCGGAAGTAAATTCCGCAGGAAATATCTCAACTTTCCACAAAATCAGATAGGTTTCAAATAAACTTACATAATTCTATTAATTTCCCGTCTTTTCCCCACTACACAAACGATTGGTTAAAACTCCCCTCAGCATCGGTCATGACTGGATTTATCACTTAAAATACCTAAAAAGACTGTCGATAGCTGTCTCCAACCATGCCTTTTTGAAAAAGGAACTCAGGTGGGCAGCTGCATTAGGATTTCTCCCCATTCAATTATGTGGCCATTTACTGAGTGTCCTCTAGTAAACCTAGTTAACAGAATAAATATAGAAGGTTTTCAAAATCGGGTACGAACACCCCTTCCGGGTTACAGATGCAAAATGATATGAAAACTAGCTTAAAATGCAAAAAACGACTTCAAAAATCACTTTTGACCCCCTTTTTGATGCGTTTCGATACAAAAACGGCTCCAAAAGTGAATTTAAGTCGTTCGATTTACGCAGCCAAACCCGATATCGTTGAGGTGCTGGAATCGTTAACTAGACGATTGGAAGCAGAAATCAATGCGGTGGAAGGGTGTATGAAATGGTAGGTTTAAAGTCTGGCAATATCGAAGGATTTGAGCAGTTTTCACAATTTACTTCGCTAAAGGAATTGAATACCCATATCGAGATGTGGTTGGCGAAGCACAAGCAAGATTTTTCAAAAGGAGCACTGGTTGGTTTGAAGCGGCTGGTTCGTTTTTCTGCCAAAATACCTGGCGTTTGCAATGCGAAAATAGGAACCATTTTAAAAGCGATTCATGCAGAGTACAGTGATCATGGAATCTCACGCTCGACCTTTAAGCGAATGATTCAAAAAGCAAAGGATTTGGGAATGATATCGGTTTATGAAACAGAAAGAAAAAATGGTTCGCAGTCTAGTAACTTGTATTCGTTTAATCGCTTTCCTACAAATGAACTACCTAAAGAGGAAATCTTGAACCACCCTAAAGAAACTAATAATCTTTTAAAAACTGAAAAAGATCAAAAGATAAAAGAACGTAAAGAAGAACCGTCTGAATTAGATCATACCTATGTGAGTGACCGAGTTCCACAGCCTTTTGTTCAGTTGGTAAAGTGCTTCTTTCCTGAGGCAAAGGCAATCGAAGAGCATTGGAAAATCGTGAAAATCACTGCCTATCAACACCATTGGGAAAATGATCCCGAACTAATCCTAGATGTCGCCATCCAATCCTTTAAGCAGCTAATCAGGAAGATGAAGTTCAACAGCAATATCAAAAATCCATTCGGCTATTTTTATGGAATCTTAGATCATAAGTTTTTGATCCTTTATCATGAAGCACTCGAAGAGAAGTTTGATGTAAATGATGAGAAAATTGTATTTTGTCTGGGTTCCAATCAGAATCATTAACAGTTTAGTAACAACGGTTTTGGTGAAGAGATCATGTTTTTTGTTTCACTATACTACTTATAACCCTAAGACTTTTCACATTTCTGGCCACGAATAGCACTTTAATTCTGTCACTGGATTGTCACGAAATAAGGCGAATTATGGCGAATACACATACTTTAGTCTGTAGTAATATAGTCCTGATTATTATTTAATTAATACGAGAGGCAATGATTAACATATTTTCAAAATTATCTCGACTGAGCAAATAGGTTAAACAATGATACCTGCTAAGTGAGAAATCTACCCGCAAGCTGCCAAAGTAGTCAGAGACGATCCATACAGATAAATGAACGTACAACCTTCCTTTCCAACGGGCAGTACATAACAGTTATAGTAGTAGGTATGCCTTTTTTCAAATCAAATGATTTAAAGGAGAGGAAGACCATTATTATTCAAAAAAGCTATTTTATTGAAAAGAAAATGATTTTACTGATGGGAGAATATGATTGTTATGGCAAGCTGTGTGCTCGTGTCATGGCAGGAGGTTCGTCTTTTCTGGTCGATCGAACACCGCTACAACTATTAGACGATACATTAATTTACATAGGATACGATCTAAGAGGGGCAATGGCCAGCGCCAAACTCATCCTTGGTGAACGGGCGAGGTGCCCAATCATCGTCAACCCATACTTGGGTATTTGCCTGTTTCCGAACAAATCACCTCATAAAGGGGATTGTATTTGGTTCAGCCCAGAACATATTGTAAGGACAAAGGCGATGGGGCTTAAGACGGAAGTCGAATTAAGTAACGGTCATTCTATTATCGTTGATTCAAAATTAGCATTCTTTAATAATAGGATTCACAAAGCCAATCAATTAATGCAGATATCTATGAAAAGAGGAAACCATCCAGGTCCGCTCACTTTTTACCTCGAACCCCCAAAAGGACATCAGTTAACCAAGGAGAAAACAGGTAGATACAATTTTAGTAACCTAGAAGATGACCATAAATAATTAATCAGATCTGGACTATATCATTGAAAAAGGGGTAATTCTTTGGATAATTCAATTTGTCACTTCGGATCCGTATTAAAAAAATTAAGGAATGCACAGCAGCTTTCCCAAGAAGCGTTGGCCTACCGCTGCTGTCGACATCCATCCTATATCAGTTTAATGGAAAGAAATATTAAAAAACCTAGCCTGGACACAATCATGGCTCTTGCTATCGGTTTAGGAATGAAGGCTTCTGAAATGTTAATGGAAGTAGAACAACATACCGAGAACAAGTAGTTAAAGGATTATTCCGATAATCAAGATTAAGACTAAAAGCCAGGCACTTTAAATACCTGATTTGGAGATCAAGACTTTTAGTACCATTGTTTGTGTCTATTTTATTAAAATTAACTGTTAAACCTTTCAATTTTAAATAATATTTCCAATTCGATATGTTTTGTAGACTACAGCCCGTGGAGCTATACTGTGCCAAGTTATGTAATGGTCTTAAAAAGGAGAATTTCCTTGAAAAAAGAAAAGGCCATTTACATAGGTAAAGCACTAAAACCGTTGCGGCTTGCTACGGGTATGTCTCAAGAAGAATTGGCTCATCGCAGCAAATTAGATCGCTCATATATCAGCGACCTAGAAACAAACAAAAAAAGTCCATCCTTTGCAACTATCATTATGCTCGCAAACGGATTGGATATGAAGACTGAAGAACTGGTTCATGAAATGGGTAAAACCATTGATTTTGTACGTTTCTTCGAAGAAGAGCCTGAAAAATAAGAAAGGATCTATCTCTTTTAGCTAATACTTTAGAAAAGTAAGAGTTAAATCTGCTCTTACTTTTCCTATTTTTAGGAGTATACTAGTATATGGAAACATATTTTTCAAAAATCTGAAGCTATGAATCATTTTACTTTCTAGACAGGAGGTTAATTGTATGAGGATTGTATCAGAAATATACGGTGAAGAACTAGAGATTAGAAAAATGTATATAGACAATAGTTTCACGATTATTGTCGAGATATTTACGGTGCCTGAAGGTTACAAAAGCTTCGCTAGAAATTCCTTTCTTCACCACGGTGATTTATCAGGATCTGGATTTCATGAAAATAAAGAAGAGAGTGTGAATCTAGCCATCAATGATTTATATACTTTGATGGAAGAGTTCCCAGGATAAGACTCTACCGGGACGGTTCTCATGGTTCTTAATGAGGTTGGTTCCGACCACCAAAATCGTCCTAATGTTCTCCTTATCTTCCTTTCCTTTCTGCCCATTTATTTTGATATTAACATAATAAAACCAAACTACATTTGCTTCCTTAGCATTTTAGGATACAATAATCCTTTGCAAGGAGTGATGATTATGGAAGAGCAAAATGTATCGGCAATTTACAATGATATGTGGAATCGGTCCATTACTGGTTTAAAAATAATCAATTTGAATTTGATCCTATTTTAAATCATAGAGAGCTCGATTTTAGACGAGGATTAACGGTGATTGGAAGATTGAACGGAGATACACTTACAGAAATATTAGGTTTTTTGAATGAAGGGCTTGCCTTGGAACCCAATCAACATTTTTATACAAAAGAGGACATTCACTTAACCATTTTATCAATCATCAGTTGTGATGATACTTTTGATATAGGAAAAATTAATAAAGAGGATTATATTACGGTTATTGATAATGCTATGAATTCGTTAAGGTCGTTTAAGATATCATTTAAAGGTATAACAGCTTCCCCTTCTTGTGTAATGATCCAAGGATTCCCATTGGATGATAACTTACTTAGGTTGAGGAATCAATTAAGGCATAGCTTTCTTTCCTCCCATTTGAAGCAATCCATGGATGAAAGATATACGCTAAAAACAGCTCATAGTACAGTAATTAGGTTTAAAAATCCTCTTCAAAACAATAAAACCTTTATTGACTACTTACACCGATATCGGGAATATAACTTTGGCTGCGTTAATTTTGATCGTATCGATTTTGTATATAACGACTGGTATATGACTAACTCTCTCGTTAAAACTCTAAAAACGTTTGAATTTGAAAAATAAAGCCAGAGGGCACCCAACCGTGCCCTCACAATATTCAGTTGCAACTTCATTCTGTTATTTTCTATCTCTCTTAAAACCTATCAATCTTCGACAAATATCGGGGGGGGGACAGGCACGGGAATTAAAGTTGTATATTATGGAAAATATCAAATACAGTAATAAAAACAAGTATTTTCTATCAAACTTGAAAAGCTTTATAGAAGTTATAGAGTAACGTATTATAGCAAAAATAATTTTCAATATAGGAACCAGACCTATACCTAATGCAAGATCTAAATATCCGTTATGGGAGCTTACGGTTATAAAATTTTTAAGTTGCATTTCAAGACCATATACGAGGTTAGAATTCAAAAAAGCATTGTACCCATAACTCTTATAATTACTTTCTTTTATATAGCTTATTATTATTTTCCATATTTCTGTCCTTCTGGTAAATGAAAATCAAATCCTGTTATCTCTTTTATCTTACTTTAGTGAAAATAAAGTAGGATAATTAAGGAATTAAAGAAAAAAATTAAAGATGTTAATAAGAAATTATTTAATTTTGTAAATTTAGATAGAAATATTGTTAACAAGATACTCAACGACAAACCCAGTGCAGTCTTTGAATCAGATTTGATAATAAGAAACAAGGAGAGTACTAATGTTATAAGACTGATAGGGTTAACTTTTTTAGTTTTATAGCTAACTAATTTACCAACAGAAACTAAAAACCCAATAGAAAGAAATATTCCAAATATATTCTTTTGACCCAAAAACCCTTGCCAAGAGCCTTCATGAGCACCAACTCCTATACTGCCTCGTTAACCTC
>NZ_NUOW01000007.1:177443-272882 GCF_002584635.1 Bacillus sp. AFS031507 | reverse complement strand
GAGGTTAACGAGGCAGTATACTAAAGAATACAACTGTATAAAGAAAAAATTAGTGTTCCAAGTAAAGTGATTTCTCCATTTGTAGTGTCAGATGAAGAGGCAAACAAAAATTTAATCAAATATATTTTTCTTTAACTTTCTGTTTTTTAAAACATTAAAAGAGAGATAATATAAACAGTTAAGAAAAGCAGTGTCCAAATAATAAAATAAAATGCTTTATCGTGGGTTTCTGAGAAGAGAAAAGACGAAATTATTGCAAATGTTAAAAAGAAAAATCTATAAATCTTAATTTTTGAAATAACTATTATTGCACCATCCATGATTGTAATATTTAAAAAATAAATTGTAATATACTTTTAATAATGTATGTGGAATAAAGTAATGTTGGAGTTTTAAACTTTCGAAGGAGACAATTTATACAATTTGTAAATAATATGATATTCATTTTGTTTAATAAGGTATTTATTCAATTATCGAATTTACAATATCATGTGATTTAGTAAAGTAAAGAGTAAAAGGTTTTTTTTTACTTTTTGGCGAATTAGGAATTTGAAGAAAAATAATAAGGCGTGATGTGAATTGAAAATAAGCTTATCTTATGTGATTAAAGTTTCAGTAATAATCCCTTTATTACTGTTAGCGTCATGTGAAGATCAAGATAATCAAGAACGTGTAGTGAAAAAAAACTATTTTGGAATGCACATAGGTAACTCTACTAAATTTTCTCCAATAGTAACACCATATCACAATCAAGGATATGGTTCGGTTCGTTTTTGGGATACAAACACGAATTGGAGACAATTAGAACCTCAAAAGGGACATTTTAATTTTGAAAAATTAGATCAAATGGTATCGACTGCAATAAAGAATCATCAAGAGATCCTTATGACATTAGGGCAACCGCCAAATTGGGCTACAGGAGGAAAGTCTTCTTCAAAGTATGGAGAAAACTATAATTCTTTACCTCCAACTGATATTAGAGACTGGAGTAATTATGTAAAAACAATTGGTAATCGTTATAAAGGAAAAATTAAATTCTTTGAAGTTTGGAACGAACCTAATATAATAAATTTTTATTCTGGTTCAATGGAAGAGTTAGTTTCCTTAACAAGAGAAGCCAACTATGTTTTGAAAAAAATTGATCCTAATATAAAAATTGTAAGTCCTAGTACTACAGATAGAAATACTGGACCTAAGTTTTTAGATGGATTCTTAAAGGCCGGCGGAAAAGAGTTTGTAGATGTTATAGGAGTTCATTTATATGTATCCCCTGCTTTACCAGAAGAAGCTATTCCATTAATACAGGATTATCGAAAAGTGATGGCAAACAACAATGTTGGTCATTTGCCTCTATGGGACACTGAATTCACTTGGCTTAACTTTAAATTAAATGGAACCGAAAAAAGTATTGGTTTAAATGAGACAAGTGTAATAATGCCAACAAAATTGGCATCGTCGTATTTAGCAAGATCTTTATTAATAGGTCTTGGCATGGGTGTTGAACGTAGATTTTTTTACGGGTTAGATTACCCAGCTTCAAAAATCCGTTTGATTGATTTAAAAGATCCGCAACGACTTTTGTTGCCTGGTAAAACTTATAAGAATATCACTACTTGGTTAACAGATTCTACGATACAAGATTTCTCTTATAAATTCTTAGAAGAAATCTATGTGATGTCCATTTTATCTTCAGAAGGAAAAAAGGGAATAATAGCATGGACAGAAGGTTCTAAGAAGATATTAAAGCTTCCTTCAGAATTTAAGAAGGAAGGAGAATACGTTTCGGTAATTGGGGAAAATGATGAATATTCAGATGGTAAAGTTGTTCTAACGAATATACCCATTTTAGTTTATGAAGATTGAAGTTATTTTTAATGTATATTTCACAATTGGAGGAAAAAGCTTCGAACTGAGGAGTCTCACTAATGGGCAGGAATGTTTGAAAAAATAGAATAAACAAAAAAATCCTTTTCTAGGTTTCCGTTAAAACTGAAAGGACCTGGAGGGTGACAAGGGAATAAAACAAAGTATGAAACAAAGGGATAAGAGTGGCCAGTAGCTGGACGAGCGAGGAGTTTTGGGTTTCTTGCCNNGGCAAGAAACCCAAAACTCCAACTACTCACCCCAATATGGTAATAACTTTAAATGAGATGGCTCACTTTTGTAGTGATCGCTCTAGCTCAAATTAATATTGACAAATACACAATAGGACCAAATGAACCAATTCCAATGGCATCCAAATCATATTGTCTAAAAAACTCTATTACCTTCGGAAGAGTGTCATCTGGTACGGTAGTTGGGATCATAATTCGTTCCAGTATATTTCCCTTTTCATCTCCTACAGCATAAACAAATTTCGTCCCGCCAGCTTCAATCGCACCTAACATGTATCTGTCCTCCAAATAAGATTTCATCTTATTTCTAAATAACTCAAACTTGTTACTTTGTATGAGCATTTTCCGTAACTACTTAATCAATAATTTTAGTCTTATTTTTTAGCTTTCTCTTTCCATTCATTAAAAATGTTAATGTTAAAGCAAGAAATGCCCCAAAACCATCAAACAGGACGTCTTTATATGTTGCCACTCTTCCCGGCATAAACGATTGATGCCACTCATCCGTAATGGCATAGAGGACAGTTACAAGCCATGGGAAGACGAAAGAATACCGAAAGGATGAAAGAGACCTATACAATAAAAGCGCAAGAATCCCAAACACCGTAACATGAGTTAACTTTCTTACAATAAGGTTCAGCACATTAATCTCTTCATTATCAGCAGTTGGTGTGTTAATGGTATTATGTTCTGTTACCACTACCTTATGGATCGCTACTGAAGTGTTCTCTCCAGTGAAATACGGGAGCTGTGTGAAGCAAAAGATTAAAGCCATCCAAAGGATTGCTGCTAGTGTCCACCATCTTATATTATTCATCTGCTAAACTCCTTGTGTATCGTACATAATAACAATCCACCCTTACCTAAAGTAATAGACAAGGGTTTTCATCAAATACTTCACCCTTCTCTGAGGTGTCCGACATAGATTATTTAATTATTTCCAAAATATCTGCTGCAATTTTAGCGGCTTCATCATTGTGATAAAAGTTATTCTGTCTTAATTCTTTTTTTCTATGATTAATGATTGTCGGGTCCACTTGATAGGTTTCAAAATGATCCCATTCAATTGTTTCACAGAGAAGATGTCTTTTAAGGTAGTTAATCGTATTTTGATCCTCTTTCATTGATGGTCTATTAAGGATTAATAGAGGTACATTTGCACTAATGGCCTCTCCCATCATTCCCCATCCTGCTTTGGAAATAACTAGATCGGATGTAGCAATAAAGTTTTGAGATTCTAAGTAATTACTAGGTATTTGAAAAACATTTGAACGGTCTACCTCAACATTGGAGGAAACGATAAAAACACAATCCGGGCTGTCCCAAATCGGCAGTTGCTCAAGAGAACCCACGTCGATCTTCATTCCAAGTCCTAAAAAAATAACATGCTGATCATCATTTGGATTAATTGCATTTCTAATTCTTTGAACCTCTAGTAAATCTACTTCTCTAGAAAAAAATCCATAATGATTTGTTGGGACATTCCAATTTTCATTGCTTCCTGCCAAAGAATAGAAATGAGTCATCTTTTGATAGGCTTCTTTATATGGCTTTAATTCTCCGTCATCAATTAAATCATGGTAGGCCGTATACCAAGTAAAATTAGAAAGACCAATTGAAGGAATGCCTATTCTTTGAGCCGCTTCAAATGGGAGTGGCGAAATATCTGAAACAACTAAGTCAATATGATTTAATTTTAGAAAATCTTGCTCCTGCACAACCTTGAGATCCCAATTAGCAACGAAGTTTATATATTCCTCAAATAATCGCACTTTATCAGGATGAATCGAATCCTTTTCCAAAAAGTAGCCCACATCTGTCTTTATAGTTCGGTAACTTACACGATTTGAATGAAGGGACTCTTTAATAAAAGATAGAGCAAAGGAATGGCAAACAATAATTAACACTTTTGGGTCTTTTAGAAGTTTTCGTATCACAGCAATACTTCTTGAAGCATGGCCATATCCATAATCAGAAATATAATAAGCAATGGTTTTCAAAATGATTCACCTCCAAAATAAAAAAGAAGGGAAAGGACCAAAGCCCTCTCCCTAAATATTATAAAATAACTTTTGCCTTTGATTTTTGAAAATGGTTAATGACATCATCCCATTTAAAAAATAAACGAGTAAAGTCCTCGTCACTTATGCCGATACCAGTTTGGACTTCAACAAATTCTAGTTCAGTAAATGCTTTAATTCCATGCTTCTTGCCTGCTGGAAGATGGATGATATCCCCTGCTTTAACACGAGTAATATAATCATCCAACGCTAATTCACCTTCACCACGAACAATAGTCCAAACTTCATCACGTAGGTTATGGTAATGATAGCTTGAATTTTTTTCTGCGTGGATACAAATTCGTTTGGTGACCATTTCGTTCCCATCATCATACTTAGCATAATCAAGGACACGAGACCAACCCCAAATGCGCTCTTCATACATTGGTGGCTGTTCAAATCCACTAATAAGTTCCTTTATTTTCGGACTCGATGCTTTGTCAGAGACTAAAATTCCATCAGGACTAGCAGCAACCACTACATCTTTTAAACCAATAATGGTTACAGGAATATCCAATTCATTGATTAAATGAGTATTTACTGAATCATTACTTAATACACCTTTACCAATTTGAGATGTAGCCATTTCTTCCGTTAAGGTATTCCAGGTCCCAAGATCCTTCCAGTAGCCATCATAAGGAAGGGCCACAATATGATTTGCCTGTTCGACTACTTCATAATCAAAACTAATCTTAGGGAGATCCTTATACTGAAGTGATAGTTTATCATAATGAAGCGGTAGACCTTTTTCTACTAATATATCAATGATATATTTTAGTTTAAAAGCAAATACTCCACAGTTCCACAGCGCGTTCATATCTATAAGAGTCTGAGCCTTTTCTTCACTAGGCTTTTCTGTAAAATGATTTACAGTAAAATAGCTGTCTCCATCTACAGCTTCTTTTGGTACTATATAGCCGTATTTGGATGAAGGATAAGTAGGTCTAACGCCAACTAAAGCCAAATCAGCTTCGGAATCTAGTAAGACATTCTCTAATTCTTTTACCTTCTCAAAAAAACTATCATCCACGTATGGATCAACTGGCAATACAACAACAACTTCATCTTCTGAGACATTTTGAGTAGAAAATAGATAAGAAGCAGCTAAAGCAATCGCTGGAAATGTATCGCGACGTTCGGGCTCAATAATAAGTGGTACATCCATTCCTATTTGACTATGAATCATATCTCTTTGCATTTTAGAGGTTGCAATGACAGATGAATCAGAAAGGCCAACTGTTTCCAACTGCCCCCATACACGCTGAACCATTGATTGTTTTTCTTCTTTATTACTTTCTAACACTTTTAAAAACTGTTTGGATCTTGTGTCATTTGATAAAGGCCATAGACGCTTCCCTGAACCTCCGGAAAGTAATACGAGTTTCATAATATCCCCCCATAAAAAAAGCAGGCCTCTTGACCTGCTTGATTGTAAGTAAAGTTGATGGTGCGGCTCCTGGTAGACTAATACCGCTTTACATCATATTAATTGAAATTGCATAGCAATAGAATCTTTCATGCCAAATATTATACTAGAGAGGCTTCTAAATTATAAACCGTTTCTCTACCAATTGAATCGTAAGTTATATTTGCGTTTTTAACACTTATCAAATCATAGCAGTTTCTCCCGTCAAGGACGATTGGAGTTTTCATTAACTTACTATATTTTGATAAATCAAAGTCTCTAACTTCGTCCCATTCAGTAAAGATAAAGCATACATCCGCATCCTTGATCGTGTCTTCAATGGTGTTGCAATAAGTAATTTCATCAGGGTATCTTTTCTTGAAATTCTCTATTCCAACAGGATCCCATGCTTTTACGTTCGCCCCATCTTCAAGCATAATAGGAATATTTACCAAAGTAGGCGCTTCTCTTAAATCATCTGTCCCTGGCTTGAAGGTTAACCCTAGAACAGCCACATTTAAACCATTGAAACTATCAAAGTACTTACGAGATTTCTTAATTAATTTTAGCTTTTGATTTTCATTCACATCAATAGCTGCCTTAACCGTTTTTAACTCGTTATCATGGAAATTGGCCAGCCAATGCAATGCCTTTGTATCCTTAGGAAAACAAGACCCACCGTAACCAATTCCTGCATTTAAGAAGCGATCCCCAATCCTCTTGTCAAAGCCCATACCTAGAGTCACATCTTCTATATCTGCACCAATAATTTCACAAAGGTTCGCTATTTCATTGATAAAAGAGATTTTCAGTGCAAGAAAATCATTGGATGCGTACTTGATCATCTCGGCACTTTTCCTATTTGTAACCACAATCGGTGCATCAAAATCCTTATATACCTCTTTTAAAACTTCACCTGCATATTGTTCTTCGACACCTATGACAATCCTTGAAGCATGTAGTGTATCCCTTACTGCAGTACCTTGGGCCAAAAACTCAGGATTTGATGCGACATATACATTTACATCATGTACCAATCTGGATTTAATCATATCTTCAATTCTATCATTTGTACCAATTGGTACGGTTGATTTAACAACTACGACACAATCTTTTTCAATACTTTCAGCAATTTGTTCAGCTACTCCATAAACATAACTTAAATTAGCCGAACCATCCTGCTTTTCTGGAGTACCAACACCTATGAAAATTACATCAGCATCTTTATACGCTTCTTTATACTCGGTTGTAAAATTCAATCGGTCCATATTATTAACCAGTAATTCTTCAAGGCCTGGTTCGTAAATAGGGGAAATCCCCGCCTTCATTAAGGCCACTTTTTTATCATCTATATCTACACAAGTAACAGAATGCCGATGTTCTGCTAGACAGACCCCCGTTACTAAGCCAACATACCCAGTTCCAGCTACTGCAATTTTCATTTTTGTCCCACCTTCGATAAATTAACAAATACTTTTTTGATGTATTTTGTTACTTGAGAGCAAATTAATCAAAATATCATTTACATTGTTTCTTTCCATGTTGAGTTGTGAACATATGGACTCTTTAATTTTCTTTTTATTTTAGAAAAAAATTTTCCTAGATAACTTTGAAATTGTTTATTTTTATCATTTACTTGTAGATTAGCAGATCTTTTATCTTTATCATAAATATCCGAACATAAAAAATTCTTCAACTCTATATTTTTGTCCAAAAAATTCCTCGCAACTGAATCGCCTTCATCTTTTTGGACTCGAAAAGTGTGTAGAGAATTGGAAATTATATTATCATTAGAAATTAAAATTAAATCATTACTTTCATTATATTTTTTTATAATTGACATAATCCCTTCATAATTATTTTCTATATATATTATTTCCTCCTGATTCTTAATGTAGCGTATGAACAATGTAGGTTCTTTTATTTTTTCATAAAATCTTTTAATTCTTCTCACGTATTTATCTTTAACATTTGGCAATTGGTCAGATAGAGCATCGTAACGTGAAAAGTCATGATAAAAATGAAAATTATATATCGTATCAACATAGTAATTAGGAGTCTCTTTGTATTGTGACATATTTCCATACTTTAATATGTCTTCAAATCCATTATCAATACAATCAATAATTCCTTTGAAATCTGAAATAATCCAATCAAAAGGACCACTTGAATCTCTTAAGCCAATTTTTTTTAATTCAAGTGCTGTACTACAAAAAAAACCTAGTGAAATAACATTTTTATATTTATTCATAATTTCGTTTCACCATTTTCTTTCATTGATGATCTATTAAGTATTAAAAGAGAGGTGTTCGAACAGACGGTTTCTTAACGAATTAAAGATGCCATGATTTACGGGAGAGTAATGTAAATATTTACCACTTAAATTTTTACTGCAAGAAGATTCTAAAATGCAGTTCAAGAAATTATTTCTAAGTTTATCTTTTTAAATAGCTTAAAAAAACACCATTGATGAAAAACATTTAACTAAACATTTTTTCTAAGATTTTATCCCAAGTAAAATTTTCTGTTATTTGTTTATTTGCATTTCCCCCTAATTTTCTAATTTTGTTTGTATTAATTAGTGTGTTAAAAATCTTTTCAACCCAGATTGCTTCATCTAAATTTTTTATGATTACACCATTATCACTATTAATTAAGATTTGTGAACCTCCATTATAAGTTGAGATTACGGGTAACTTAAAATACATGCTTTCCATGATAACCATGCCGAAAATTTCATAACTAGTTGGAAATAAAAACAAATCTGCTTTTTCATAAAAATATTTAAGTTCAGATTGTTGTAGTTTTTTTATATGAAGTATGTTTTTGTTAATATTTAATTTTTGAGCCAAACTAAAATATCTTTCTATATCTTCATTTTCACCATTTCCAACTAATACTAAATTAAGTTCTGGATCTTTTTTAATTAACTTTGCAAAAACTTTAAACAAAAACTCTATATTCCTTCGATCTTCAAGTACTCCGACATACAATAGATTTTTGTTGTTAAAGTTGAGATATTTTTCTGAAATTGTTTGCTTTTCGTTATTATTTCCTTCTAACTTTTCAATATCTAAACCTACGCCTATAGTTTTTATATTCCTAAAACCTTTACTTTTCAAATAATCATTAGCTAGATCTGATTTCGTAAATATCTTTACTATCCTTTTTCTAATATATGGGGTAATAATTAAATCATAGACTCTTTGAAAAAGCTTTTTACTATTATTTTTGTAAGGGCCATGATATAAATACACCTTTTCGGGAACAATTAAAGAAAGTAAAAATGTCATAATTTGATTATATTCAGTAGAGACTATTATGTCATATTGATTTATCCTTGATTTTTTTAATAAGGAATAATAAATACTATTACTCATAACTTTACTAGCTTTAGTCCATTTAACAGTAAGTTTTTTACCATTATTCTCATAAATAATTTCATCGTATGTGTTATCACTATAATAAACTACATCGCAATTAAAACCCTTTCTAACAAATGCCTTTCCTAAACCTATTTCTTGTAAATTATAAGAGTTAATATTTATTTTTGATGCAAAATTTCTAATAATTAATACTTTCTTTTCCATTACTTTTCTTCCTCTATGCATCTTTTTGAATAGCAATATTTTGAGTTTTTACTTTATTTTTTGAATATGTTTTTATAAATTTATAAATATAAACTGTGTTATTATAAAAATATCTTTTCCATAAACGTTTTGGTTCCGATAATAATCTAAATAACCATTCTAAACATAATTTTTGAAAAATAATTGGAGGTCTTTTAATTTCACCAATGATGAAATTAAATGCTGCTCCAACGCCAATTAGCACTCCATCAATTTTAGAACTGTTTTCAAACATCCATTTTTCCTGTTTTGGACAACCAAGACTAACAAATACTAGGTCTGCACCAGATTTATTAATATTATTTTGTATAGTTGTAATCTCTGTTTTGTCTAAGTCCCTAAAAGCTGGGGAGTAAGATCCAACAATATTGATACCTGTATATAAATTATTTAATTTTTTCTTTAGTCGCTTTAGAGTATCTTCTGTTCCACCATAAAGATAAATCTTATAATTCATTTCCACCGACTCTTCACAAAGTTTAAGCATGAGATTTGGACCATCTACTCGCTCTTGGTTTTTGAATCCAAACATCCTTAAAGCCCAAACAAGAGGCATACCATCAGGTGTACATATAGCAGCATTGTCTAGTACTTTATTAAAGTGCTTATCATTACTAGCAGTGACTAATGAATGAGTGTTACATACACAAACATACTTTTGTTTATTATCTGTATCAATCCAATGTTTTATATTCTTCACAGTATCAAAAAAACTGAGTGCTGTAATCTTAGAATATAAAACAAATGCAAAGGGATTACTTTTCATTTTTTCCCCCTCCTAATTACTTCTTCATATATTTTTATTAACATATTATAGTTTTTAGTAGATGTATAATTTTCTTCAAACTGCATTTTAACATTATTTTGTAATTCAGAATGCTTCGAGTATAGTAAAGCCTTTTTTAAAACCCTCTCCAAGTCTCTTATATTGTTATTTTCAAAATGAAAACCTGTTACTTCATCAATTACTACCTCTTTTAATGAGCCAATATTTGATGAAATAACAGGTGTATTTACAGAATACGATTCAACTATTGTCATTGGAAACCCTTCATACCAAAGTGAAGGAACTACTAGAAATTTAGCTTTATGCATATGTTCCAAAACTTCATTACTATTTAATCTTCCAAGGAACTTCACGTTGTGAAGATAGCCAAATTTACCTTCCAATTCTTCTTTAAGAGGCCCATCCCCTATAATTTCTAGTTTTACATTTGTCTCAATATTACTCCAAGCTTCAAGTAACAATTGCAATCCTTTCTCTTTTGAAATTCTTCCAACAAATACAATTCGATCGTAATTATTCTCTAAAGTAAAGTTCCAAGATAATTGCCTAATAAAATTAGGCTTTACTACTATCTTACTGCTATCTAACCCAATTTGTGAAAATTTATCTTTGGCAAAATCGGTTAGAACAATATATTTATCCACTCTCTTATTCCATGTATCTAAAAACCTATGGGTAGCCAACATTGCAGTTAATGGTATTGTTTGGATTCGGGAATTTCTATAACAACCATGTTTTATTGAATTAAATAAACTACCTGATATACATTCTTCGCAGATGTTACCATCTCTTAAAAACAATGCTCCTGGACAAGCTAAGCGATAATTATGCAGTGTTTGTACAACCGGAACACCCAATTCCTTGCATGCATAATAAACTGATGGAGATAATAGTGGAAAGGTATTATGAAAATGTGCAACATCTGGCTTTTCATTAATTAAGATTTCTTTAATTTTAAAGTATTGATTTCTAGACCAAATTGTATTTATTCCTAAACTTATTTTATTTCTTAAACCCTCTGTATCAATTTCATCATTACTTATAAAATATTTAACTACCTCTACTCCATGATCTTGAAGCAGATTAATTTCTTCTTCTACAACTTTATCTTCTCCACCACTTTTTTTATAGTAATTATGGACAAATAATACTTTCAAAATAATACACCACTTTTTTCTATATTAAATTTATTTTATAATTACTCTTTATTTAAGATTATTTTTGCAGGTACTCCTACTGCTGTACTATCCGGTGGTACATCATTAATCACAACGGCATTTGCACCTACTCTAGCACCGTCACCAATTTTAACAGGTCCCAAAATTTTCGCACCTGTTCCAATGATTACACTATTTCCAATGATAGGAGCTCCTCCCTTTTTCTGGTTTTCATTAATATATTGCTCATCAAAATGGGCTAATCCAAATCCACCTATTGTCACTTGATGATAAATTATCACATTACTTCCTATTATAGATTGAGGGTTGATCACAACTCCTTTACCACCATGTTCCAATTTGACGTTTTTCCCCATTTTAGTTTCTGCAGGTATCTCCGTTCCCATTATGAAGTCTATTAAAAATTTATACCAAATTTTATAAAGAAACCATAAAATCTGTTTTATATATAGTATTTTGCATCTATAATGTACCCAATTTCCGAATCTATAATTTAATAGTATAGTAGATTCCCTAAGTCCTTTTTTCTTCATATTATTTATTTTAGCCTTTCTTTTATCCAGAATATTTAACAGAAAATTCAACTTTTGTATAACTTAGATTTCACTCCAAATATTCCAGCAATATCTCCTAAACCATTTCCAATTATGCTTAATCCTTGAATAAATTTATGAATACCTGCAAAAATAAATAGAGTACTTAAACACAAACCTTTTATTATCTTTAGTGAACCTTTTAATAACCGGAATAGCAGCTTTTTCTTTTTGTTAAGATTATTTGTAGCAAACTCTATTTTTATATAATTAACAGATGAATAAAACGATCTCTTGAAAATATAACTAATTTTAGCTCTTTCTAAAGGGATAAATTCTTGAACTTCAGCTTCATCACACCAAGTAATGGTATAACCTTTACTTACTAAATTGATGAATAAATAAGTATCTTCTCCACCGGATAAGTTAAAATCATCAGAGAAAACAGTTTTCATATCATTTAATATAGAAAGTTTTATCAATGTATTACCTGTACCAGTATGGGCTAACTTTTCTCCATGTTTATATCTCGGAGGTGTAAAGTAATTTGTCTTTTTTATATATTCTTTAACTTCTGAATGGTATAAAGGTAAAATTGGACCGGTAACAATTTGAGAGGTATATTTAATCGATGTTTCAAGTAATTTAGATAACCAATCACTTTTATACACAATTTCATCATCGTCTAAAAAAGCAATATAATCTAAGTTTAATTCCCTAGCTTCCTCAATACATTTATTTCTGGCATTTGATAACCCCTGCTTTTCTTCTAATTCATATATTAAATTTAACTTATTCTTATAATTTTCAAAAATGACCTTAGCTGAACCACTTTTATCGTTATCTATAATAATGGTAGTAAATTCATATTCACAAAAAACATTCATAAGACTTTCTAGTAGTCTTGAAAGTGATGATGGTCTTTTAAAAGTACATATACAAACTCCAACCTTATATTCCATATGAAATACCCCTATACTATAATAAAATCTTTCATTATCAAATTAAAAATTTGATAATACAACCTTTTTAAACAGACTCAAGAATAAAATTGTATACTTCATAATTAGCATCGAGGTTCCTCGAATACATCCAAAATGTTTAAAATAAAAACTTATATTACTTTTTAAATCATAATTAGATTTAATATTAAATAGTAGTTTTTTTATTTTATTAAAAGTAACCCTTTCATCATTAATACTAAAGCCCGTTTGTTCTTTATTATTCCAGCATATACATGATGGATCATAGATAATTTTAAAACCTTTCCTTCTTACTCTATACATAAAATCAGCATCGCCAAAATATTGTGGGAAATTCTTATTATCAAAATACCCTACTTTTTTGATAATGGAGAGTGGAATAGCTACTCCCATACCACCACACCAATCAACTTTGCTTAATTCATTGAATTCAGCTTTATCCCTATTGTAATATCCATTTATATATAATCCAGATTTACTAACACTTGCATATCCTCCAGCAAAAAGGATTGTATTATCTCTACCATCAATATAGACTTTCGAACAAATAATACTATTTGGATATTTATTCACTGATTCAACTAAATTTTCTATCATATCTTCTTTAATGATATTATCATTATTTAAAAGAACTATTAAATCACTTTCATTTTGTTTGTCTAACACATACCTTAATCCCTCATTAATCCCACCTGACCACCAGAGATTACCATCACCGTTGATAAATGTAATATTATTAAAATTGTCATTAATTATATTTTGAGAGTTATCGGTAGACCCATCATCAATAATTACAACTTCAAAATTGGTGTAAGTAGATTTGTAAATAGACTTTAAGCACCTAATTGTTTCATTTACTCCGTTAAATATTGGGATAAGAATATAAACTTTATGTTTCTCTTTTTTTCTCATAAACAGCATTTCCCCACAAACTTTTTAAAATTTTTTTCTAATTAATAATATTAAATAGTTATTGAATGTTTCTAAGATATGAAAGTCAATCCTCTAAAATATAAAATTATAGTTTAATAATTTGTGGTTGTTTTTTTGTGTAATTCATTTTTATATTTTTAATTCCCTTAAAATTAAATAAAAATACAATAAAGAAAGGTTTAAAAATAAACCACTCTGTAGCATGAAATATTAAAAATATCGAAAAGATTAATATAACATTGAAGTTAAAAAACTTTCTTAAACCTTTAAACAATAATGTTAAATAGGTAATGCCAAATAAACCACCAAACATTACAAATAATAAACCTATACCTGAAGAATTTTGATAAATTCCGTGCCTTGCTTCTTCAAGTGAATATGTTAAAGAATTGTAACCAAAACCCCAAATTGGATTTTCAAAAAACATCTTAAACGATTCAATATTATCATTTTGTCTTGTAGAATAAGATCCCTCCTGGTGGAAAAACTTATTAATAACTACATCATGAAATGGAGTTAAGGAAATTACACCTACTAACAAAATAGTTAAGATTAATAATCTAACAAAAATTTTCTTGCTTATTCCTTTGTTATTTTTAAACATAGTATAAAAAAGAATTCCTAACCAAATAAAATAACCTGTAGTAGATTGAGTAGTAATAAGGGTTAAAGAAATAATTATGATACTTAATAAATCCTTTTTTGAAGAAACGTTTTGTTTTCTATTGTTTATGATTTTATCTGATAGCATTAAAAAAGCAATGTTTAAAAATGCCTGAAAAGCACCAGGCTCCCAAAAAATACCACTGTTTCTTTTATAACCTATTTCATTATTATCTATTCTAAAACCATCAAGAGTGTTATATTGGTCTATTCCGAGAGTATAGTATGGTGTAACTTTATGTTGACTAATTCCCGAAAATGATGCCTTTTCAAAAGGAAGCTGATTAATCCCAAAAACATTAATTAAAATAAAACAAAATAAACTAATGACTGAAATCAATAATATAATTTTTAAATAGTGATCATAAAACCTATTTTTTTCAACACTACTTTGGTAAAAACATACAGCTATTAATAAATACGCTATAGATAATATATCCTTGAAATTCACACCATTTAGATTGGTTGTCCAGTACTGAATAAATAATACAATTAATAAAATTAATAACTTGATAATATTACCTCTCTTTAATGAGAGTCCGTAAAAAATTATATATATACAAAATGAAATTCCTAAAAGATATAACATAAGACGATAACTAAAATATAAGGTACCTGAAAGTAAAATTATTTGTAGCATTAATAGAAATTCTAAAGTACTTTTTCCATTTATTTTCAAAGCGTAGGCTCACCTCCCTTTTGAAGTTTTTGACATGACAATCATTTTCTCTTCTTTTTTTATTATTTTATATACTTGAAGAGTTAAGATTATAGCCATTGGTAAAATTGAGATAATACTGCCTAACATAATTCCACTTAAGCTAAGCCCCATTTTAATAAAGATTATAGTTAAAGGTATATTAATAAAAGCTCCTAAAACATATAAGTACATTTGTAGATTAACAATAGCCGCACCATTCAGAAAAAACATATAAACATTGTTAAAAATTCTAATGGATATGAATACTGCGAAAAGTAAGGAAAATAAAATTTCTACTTTCACAACTTTACCCGTCCATAATAATAGAATATATTCCATTATTAAAGACAAGCCCAAACTTCCTAGTAATACTAATATGGATAATATATTAAATTTTTTAAACGTGTTTTTTATCCAAATAAAGTCTTTTTTTACATATGCATCAGCAAATAATGCCCAGAAGGGAGTCAAAACTATTGTAGATATTAATATAAAGATACTAAAAATTTTAGAAACAAGTGTATATATAGTTACCTGTTCTGGTCCTAAGAATTTCAATACAATTATATTATCAGTATTATAAATTACAACCATTGATATTTGTATTATGAAAAATTTAACGCCTAATCCTAAAATTTCTCTATACTTTGTTAATTTAATACTATTAAAGGATGGAATTAAATTTTTATTTTCAATAAAAAACCAAAATGTAAAAAGAATTTCAATAAATGATTGAACTAAACCATAATTTAGTGCAAGTGATACCAGTGTTAAGTTTTTTGTTTGTACTAATACTATTACTCCAATAAACGAAATTATTTGATTTATGATTACCTTTAATCCAACAACCTCAGATTTATGAGTACCATAATATAGTTGTTCATTTAAACGTGCTATAAAATTTATACATACAAATAAAATAGTTATCATTAAAGATAACTTTATTGTATGTTCATTTATTTTATCTAAATTAAGAAAAGAATTTATATTTATGAAACTTATTAATATATATGAAACTATAAAAATGCATGTTGATATAATAAAGCTTAAAATATAACTATTTAGAATAAAACTTTTTGCAATATCGATTTTATTAGTCGTAACTGATTCAGTTAATTTATTCTTTAATCCATTTCCAATACCAATATCAAGAAAATTTATCCATACAACTGTATTGAATATAGTTATCCATATACCATACATTTCATTCCCCATATTACTCAAAATATAAGGTAAAGTAAGGTATCCAATTGACATACCTACAACTTTATATAAAAAATTGAGACTTATTGACTTTTTTATTACTTTATTATAATTACTCATTATTTTCCTCTTCACTATTAATCCTATAAAATAAAAAGGTGCTAGAAAGTTATTGGCTAACTAGCACCATTAATATCTATTGCTTTAGGGATAATAAAATTGAATAAAATTATTTAAAAATTAATCAAACATTTTCTTAACTTTATCTTCGTTTTCAACTTTCCTCATATCAGCTTTAACCATAATTCGAACTAATTCTTCAAATGAAGTTTTAGTAGGATTCCACCCTAACAATGTTTTCGATTTTGTTGGATCCCCTAATAATTGTTCTACCTCCGCAGGTCGGAAAAATTTAGGGTCAACTTCAACAATAACTTCACCTGTTGATTTATTGATTCCTTTTTCTTCAACTCCTTGACCTGTCCATTCAATTTCTATACCCACATGTTTGAATGAGAGTTCAACAAATTCACGTACAGTATGCATTTCACCTGTAGCAATTACAAAGTCTTCAGGTTTATCGTGTTGTAGGATTAACCACATGCATTCAACATAATCTTTAGCGTAACCCCAGTCACGTAATGATTCTAAGTTTCCTAACATTAACTTCTTTTGTTTACCTTGTGCAACACGTGCAGCAGCAAGTGTTATTTTACGTGTTACAAATGTTTCCCCACGACGCTCTGATTCGTGGTTAAACAAAATACCATTCACAGCAAACATATTGTACGATTCACGATAGTTCTTTGTAATCCAGAAACCATAAATTTTTGCAACACCATATGGAGAACGCGGATAGAAAGGCGTTGTTTCCTTTTGTGGAACTTCTTGAACCTTTCCAAATAGCTCAGATGTAGAAGCTTGATAGACCCTAGTTTTTTCTGTTAATCCTAGGATTCGAACAGCTTCTAAAATGTTGAGTGTACCCTTTGCATCTACATCTAATGTATAACCAGGCATGTCAAATGAAACACGAACGTGTGATTGTGCAGCAAGGTTGTAAATTTCATCAGGTTTAATTTCACCAATAATACGAGTTACATTTAATGCATCTGTAACATCACCATAATGAAGGTGAAAGTTTGTATTATTTAGTAATGCATTTGCTTCTTCTTCTGTTAAAAGATCTTCTAAACGTTCTTGGTTATAAGAAGAACTACGACGAATCATTCCGTGTACTTCATATCCCTTTTCTAATAGAAATTCTGCTAAGTATGAACCATCTTGTCCTGTTACACCTGTAATTAATGCCTTTTTCATGTTGACCTCCGAATATGTTAGTTTACTTTTGTTAGTTGATTATCTAAGAACCATTGGTAAGCTTTCTTTAATCCTTCTTCTAATGAAGTAGTAGCTTTCCAGCCCAATGAATTTAGCTTGGTTACATCGACTAATTTCCTTGGTGTTCCGTCTGGTTTTGTTGTATCAAATTGAATCTCGCCTTTGAATCCAACTACTTCTTTAATTTTTTCTGCTAATTCTTTAATTGGGAGGTCTTCGCCTACACCAATGTTCACAATTTCATTACCAGAATAATTGTTCATCAGGTAGATGCTTGCATCAGCAAGATCATCGGAATATAAGAATTCTCGTTTCGGTGTTCCTGTTCCCCATACTTCTACAAATGATGCATTGTTTTCCTTAGCTTCATGAAACTTGCGAATCAAAGCTGGAAGTACGTGAGATGTGTGCAAGTCAAAGTTATCATTTTCACCATATAAATTGGTTGGCATGACCGAAATGTATTGTGTACCGTATTGGCGATTATAGGATTCACACATTTTAATTCCAGCAATTTTCGCAATCGCATATGGTTCATTTGTTGGTTCAAGCACACCAGTTAATAGATATTCTTCTTTTAATGGCTGTGGAGCCATCTTAGGATAAATACATGTACTGCCAAGGAATAAAAGTTTCGCTACATTGTTGCGATATGCTGCATCAATGATATTTGTTTGAATTAATAAGTTGTCACGAATAAAATCTGCTGGGTATTCGTTGTTGGCAACAATCCCACCAACTTTAGCTGCAGCAAGAAAAACAAAATCCGGCTTTTCTTCAGCAAAAAGGATATCGACTGCATTTTTGTCTCTTAGATCTAGTTCTTTACTAGTGCGATATACTAAATTAGTGTACCCTTTTTCTTCAAGTTTTCTTATAATTGCAGAACCTACAAGACCACGATGTCCAGCTACATAAATTTTAGATTCTTTATTCATCATCTTTTCCATACCCCTTTTCTAGAATGCATCTTTAGATCCAAATAATACTAGGACCGTTTTTAATATGATTTTTATATCAAATAGAAAGGAACGTTCTCGGATATATTGAAGATCCAATTCTACCATTTCTTCAAATCCAACGCTATTTCTCCCACTAACCTGCCAGAGTCCTGTACAGCCTGGTGTAACCAATAAACGTTGCTTGTCATACTCTGTGTAAACAGCAACTTCTCTAGGAAGTGGAGGCCTTGGACCAACCAAGGACATCTCACCTCTAAGTACATTAAAAAGTTGTGGAAGTTCATCAATACTAGTCTTTCTAATAAACTTTCCTACTTTAGTTATTCGAGGATCGTCCTTCATTTTAAACATGGCACCAGATATTTCATTTAGCTTTAACAGTTCCTGTAACTTTTCTTCGGCATTGAACACCATCGACCGGAATTTGTACATTTTAAACTCTTTTCCATTTAAGCCAACTCTTTTTTGCGAGAAAAGAATCGCTCCCTTTGGATCTTCCAATTTGATTAAAATGGCTATAATAATAAAAAGAAAACCTAAGAAAATAATTCCAAGTGAGGAACCGAAAATATCAATTAATCTTTTTGTTAATAAGTATGATTTTCCATCATTAACAAGCAGCTTCTGGTTTTTTAAATAAGATACTTCTTGATTCGCCAGATTTGACAACCTTGACCCCTTCCTTCTCTCTATAGCATTACTTTTTCTTTATCTATTGAAGAAACTAAATTTTTCAAGTAATCTAGCATGTCATCATGGAGGTCTTCATGCTGCAAGGCAAATTCAATCGTAGTCTTAACAAACCCAAACTTTTCACCGACGTCATATCGTTTACCTTCAAAATCATAAGCAAATACTCTTTGGATTTCATTTAAACGTTGAATGGCATCCGTTAATTGAATTTCCCCACCTGCACCTTTTTCCTGACGGTCAAGAAACATAAAGATTTCCGGAGTTAAGATGTAACGGCCCATAATCGCTAAATTAGAAGGAGCAGTTCCTTGTTTTGGTTTTTCAACGAAGTTACTTACTTGGTAACGACGTCCCTCTTGAGATGAAGGGTCGATAATCCCATAACGGTGTGTTTCACTATCAGCTACTTGTTGCACTCCAATTACTGAAGAGAATGTTTCTTCATATAGATTGATCAATTGGCGTAAGCACGGAGTTTCACTCTGAACAATGTCATCACCTAACAGAACGGCAAAAGGCTCATTGCCAATAAAGTTTCGAGCAGACCAGACTGCATGTCCTAGACCTTTTGGTTCTTTTTGACGGATATAATGGATATCTGCTAGATTCGTAGCGTACCGAACTCTTTCTAGTAGATCGTATTTTTCTTTCTCGATTAAATTCTGTTCAAGCTCAATGGCATTATCAAAATGGTCTTCTATCGAACGTTTTCCTTTACCAGTTACAATGATAATATCCTCAATACCTGCTGCTACAGCTTCTTCCACTATGTATTGAATAGTAGGCTTATCCACGATTGGGAGCATTTCTTTAGGCATTGCTTTTGTTGCAGGTAAAAATCTTGTCCCCAGCCCTGCAGCTGGTATAATTGCTTTTCTTACTCTTTTCACTTCAATTCCCCCTATTTTTTTATTTAGTCTATAAAGAACTTTCCTTCGCTAAAGCAAAGGGGCAAAAAAATAAATACCTAATGGAATTGCAAGTGCTTACACCACTTATTCTTTCATTAGATATTTATGGGTAATTTTTTTAAATCGGGCATCTAACCCGTCCTCACATCATGCTTTTGACGACATGCGTCTAAGGTCTTAGAAAAAACCCACAGCACAATCGAGTGCCCCCATCGATAACGGGCAGGGAGCCTCACCGTTCAGGCAGTTTAAGCCTGATAAAGTTGTAAATGGTAATCTTAAACTCTCATCGGTTTAGTCGGCTAAAAAATATTAAAAAACTTCTTCTTCTTAATTCGCTCGGGTGCTTCCTTATAAACATGACTGCCATCAATCACTAGCTCTGCATTTTCTTCAAACAAATAAACCAAATCATTCCCATACTTTGCTTGAACAATGTCGATGGCTTCTCTCATTTTAAACGTACGGTTGCTTGTGTTGTGAGCATCCGAGGCAATGAAATGTGTGAGATTTGCTTCAATTAATTGCAGAGAAAAATTCTTAATCTTTTTTCCAAAATCCCCGCAAATACTAGCTGCAGTAACCTGGGATAATGCTCCCTTTTTCACAAACTGATAAAGAAGTTCTGGACGTTCGATGATTTCCTGGTTCCGTTCCGGATGAACAATTACCGGTATTAGTCCCTTCATCTGCAGATCATAAAACAACTTCTCCGTGTATCTCGGCACATGGCTAGACGAAAACTCAACCAATACATATTGTGTGTTATTTATTGGAAGGATTTCGCCTGTTTCAAAGCCTTCAACCATTTCACCGTTTATCCGTGTTTCCTGACCTGGAAGTACGTTTAAATCAATCTTTTCTTCTAGTAAAACCTTATTTAACTCTCTAACTCTATCAATAATTGTCTGTTTAGGATTTTCATAACGGTTGTTCAAATGATGTGGTGTTGCAACAATCGTATGAATCCCCTGTTCGGCAGCCTTCTTGGCCATTTCAATACTTTCCGACAAATCCCTTGCCCCGTCATCAATTCCAGGTAAGATATGACAATGTACATCAATCATTGGTCCCACATTCTTTCCAATAAACTGTTATTCTCCGTCAACATTTTTAATAATAGCACTTGTGATAGGAGAAATTTGTCGAAATTTGTTACTTAGCACCATAATAATAGTAATAATCTCCACTTTTTGCCTCTTTATGATTTAAGACAACACCAAGCAATTTGCTTTGTGCATTGGCAAGTAATTCTTTTGCCTTTTTCGCAGGTTCGATTTCTGTTTTCTCACTATACACAACCAGAATCGAACCGTCACACTGATTCGCAAGGATTTGCGGATCGGCTACCGCTAATAATGGTGGGGTATCGAAGATAATATATTCGAATTCAGCTTTTGCATCCTCAATAAATTGTTCCATTGATTTTGAGCTTAATAACTCAGCAGGATTGGGTGGAATCGGTCCACTCGTTAGGATATATAAATCCTGCTCTCCTGTTTCAAGCACCGTTTTTTCAAGCGCCCTTTGCTTTGTTAATACAGTCGTAAAACCAAATAAGTTATTTACACCAAAAGTATGATGAACCGTTGGCTTACGAAGGTCGGCATCAACAAGTAAAACTTTTTTACCCAACTGCGCAAATGTAACCGCAAGATTGGCAGCAGTCGTTGACTTCCCTTCAGCAGGTCCTGAAGAAGTAACCATGATTGCTCTTATTTCTTGATCAATCGAGGAATACTGGATATTTGTGCGAATCGTCCGGTAATGCTCCGAAATCGGCGACTTCGGATCGATTGCCGTCACAAGCTTACGACTTGCATCTTTACTGGTAAGTTTTTTCTTTTTAAGAGCCAAGTGTCTCACCTCTTACTGTCGATTTTTTAGTTCCACGACGTGCTGCCGCTTCTTCCATCTTTTGATCATCAATCGTTGCAATCACGCCTAAGATTGGAAGTTCTAAGATTTTTTCAACATCTTGTTCATTTTTAATCGTGTTATTAAAGTACTCAAGTAAGAATGAAAGTCCGACACCTGCCATTAAACCAACAACGATCGCAATCGCGACATTTAATAATGGTCTTGGTTTGATTGGAGCAGGGTTTTCTGTCACATCTGCTTTCGCCAAGATGCTGACATTGTCGACATTCATGATATTAGCAATCTCTTTTTTAAACACTTCCGCCGTTTTGTTAGCTATTTGTGCGGCAACTTCTGCATCAGGGTCCTGGACTGACAAGTTAACAACTTGGGAATCCTTTTCACTGCCCACGGTAATCTTTTCTTTTAATTGTGCAGCTGTCATATTTAAATCAAGCTCTTTTGAAACCTTATCTAATATCACTGGACTTGTAATGATTACATTATAGGTGTTGATTAATTGAAGGTTTGTTTGAACTTCATTCGAGTTGTATACAGATTGGTCATTTTTCTTTTGGTTCACAAGAATTTGTGTAGAAGCTTGGTAAATCGGGGTTAATAAAAAGTAACTAACCACTCCACTAATGATGGCAGCAACTAAGGTTATCGACACGATTAATAGCAATCGTTTTTTTAATGTTTCAAGCAGTTCTTTTAAACTAATTGTCTCTTCCATTTCGGCCTCCTAAAAATTACGATACAAAACGTTGTTAATTATATCATAAATTGTCATCTTTTTGGTTTTTTTGTCTAAATAAATTCTACTCTATCTATTAAACACCCTTTTTACATAAATTTGAAGAGGAAGTCGTTATTTGGAATTTATTACACTTTAGAAAACCAACCACTATTAATTGAATGTACCTTTATAAAAATTGTAAATATAAATCGAAATTGGTCAAATTTTCAATTCCCGTCTGCTATAATTGTTATGCAATCTATTTTTGGGGGAATATATCGATATGCTGAAATTTTTAACGGCATTATTAGCCGTCGGATTCCTTATTACGCTCTATTTAGGTCAATCCCATTGGAACCAAGAACGGCTAGCATCCGCAAAAAGTAAACCGGTTCATCAGGCGTCCACATCCAAGATAGAGGATCAGAGCACTGAGGAACAGGAATTAATCAAGCTTACAAGGAATTGGCCTGCCAGTGCTGTTGATCAATTTAAGCAATCCTTAAAAAAGGACAAGCCATTTACCATTCTTTTTGCTGGTTCTCCTGCGATTGGTTCTGAAACGGATGGTTCTTTTCCACTTATTAAAGAGAAGTTAATGAAAACATATGGCGAGCAACATGTCAAAGTAGAACTCAAAACCTTTAACTTAACTTCAACCCAATTTCTTTATCAGAAGAAACAAGAGGAAATTGCGGCAGTGAATGCGGATTTAATTATATTTGAGCCGTTTATTCTTATGAATAATGGGGAAGTACTCATCAAAGATACCTTACAAAATACTGCTAAAATTATTGATGGCATCCAAGCAAACAAACCGGAAACAGCTTTTATCCTGCAGCCATCCTTCCCGCTTTATCAAGCTGAAATTTACCCACGTCAGGTAGCCGAGCTAAAAAAGTATGCACAGGAAAACAAACTTACCTATCTCGACCACTGGACAGCCTGGCCTGATCCAACTACTGCCGAGTTGAAAGACTATCTACAACCAGACATGAGTGCCCCAAGTGAACAAGGGTACCAAGTGTGGAGTGAGTACATACTGAAGTTTTTAACTAATAGCAAGAGCGAATCAGAATAATGATTCGCTTTTTTATTTCAAGTGACCGCAACATCAAAGCTAATTAAAAACAGGACAACCCAATAAAAGTGGAATTCAGTTTATCAGTTGCAAACGTTGCCAATATTAATACGCTATATAATAGAAGAAACTAGGATTTTTATCCTTTCTTCAACTTGAAAAAGGCTGTCGAGTTTTGCTTCGACAGCCTTTTGTTTATCTATATGATTAGACAGCCATCAAGTTTTTCAGGTCTGCTGTTAAGTCTGCGATTAGTTTTTCTAGCGTGATACCATTTTCGTTTTTGCCCGTTTCGTATGCCCTTCTCACGATCTCTGAGAAATTTGCAACACTGGAGATATTCGTTTCTGCCGTACGATCCACCTTTCTTTTCCTCCTTTAGTTTATTCTAATTCCCAATTCTACTAGAATATCAGAAAAGTGTAAATACATTACCAACGAATATTGTAAACAATAGGTGAATTTTGTAAGTATTTGTTGATAGATGGGTAAATCTGATATTGAGATTACATTATGGTCTCGGCGAATGGTGGAAGATTAATAGTTTGATAATTCCGTAAATACGTAGTTTTTACGATAAAATCAGGAAAGTTTTACAATATTTACTCCGAAACACTAGCAAACTATGGTAAAATTAATAAAAATGTGCAGAAAAAGAGGTGATTTGCTAGATGAAGAAAACCATTGTTCGCGCCTTATCGACAGCTGCCCTGCTTTCGACCGTTTTTGCAGGAACTGCCCTGGCCGATACATACAAGGTCCAAAAAGGCGATAGCTTATCGAAAATCGCTCAAAAATACCATACGAGTGTCAAAGATATAAAATCAGCAAACGGATTGAAGTCGGATTTTATCTCCGTCAATCAAATGCTCAAGATTACGGTCGCTAGCAAAACGACTCAGGCTTCACAGCCAGCCACTTACACCGTTGTAAATGGTGATGCCTTGATTAAGATTGCCAACCGTTTTCATGTGACCGTTGGTGAACTAAAGCTGTGGAACAAACTTGATTCCACAATTATTCATGTCGGGCAAAGGCTCACGGTGGCAGCTCCTAAACAGACAGCGACCGCAGCAAAACCAGCTACGAAGCAGACGACAACAGTAGCAAAGCCGAAAACAGTTGCAACCAAGCCGCAGTCCACTACAGCAGCTACTAGTGTTTATACCGTCAAAAGCGGCGACTATCTTGGCAAGATTGCTGGGAGCCATAAAACAACGGTTAGCAATCTGAAGGCACTTAATAAACTAAAATCTGACATGATTTATGTAGGCCAAAAGATTAAGGTTCCAGCACAGAAAGTTCCAGCTGCTCCTGCAAAACCTGTGACACCTGTGAAACCTGCAACACCGAAGCCTCCAGTGACATCTACACCGCCGAAAACACCGGCTACTCCACCACCTGTTGTACAGACGGAAGTGAAGGATTATATCGTTAAAAGCGGGGATACGCTGGGGGGGATCGCCGGGGACTACCAGCTTACCGTCAAGGAATTAAAGGCGCTCAATAAACTAAGCTCTGATCGACTTTATGTCGGCCAAAAGCTGAAGGTTCCTGCGACTGCAACTGCGACTGGACCGAAGACGGAACCAACGGTTGATTCAGATTACGCGGCGAAGATGATCACGAGTGCCAAGAAACTAATTGGTGTTCCTTATGTCTGGGGTGGCAGTTCTCCGGCTGGCTTTGACTGCAGCGGGTTTGTTTATTATGCTGCCAAGCAAGCAGGGATGGATATTGGCCGTTATTCTGCTGCAGGCTTCTATGACCGTACTTATTATGTCAATACGCCAAAGCCGGGCGACATTGTCTTTTTTGAAAATACATATAAAAAAGGGATTTCCCATCTAGGAATTTACCTCGGCAACAACCAATTCATCCATGCCAATGATTCAGGTGTGATGATTTCCAATATGCAAAGCCCGTATTACCAAGCCCACTTTGCGAGTTTTAAGCGTTTCTACTAAAAAATAGTGGTAAGACTAGTCTAAAAATTATTATCGGAATGTTTTTATGTTAATTGCATACTTATAAAACGATAGTCAATTATTCTAGTTTTTATCATTATTTTTTAGGGGGGCACACGTTTAATGGAATGGTATTTAAAAGTTTTAAAGAATTATGTAGGCTTTTCAGGCAGAGCAAGACGGAAGGAATATTGGATGTTTGTTCTCTTCAATATGATTGCCATGATTATCCTAGCCGTTATAGATAACGTCTTAGGTATCTACCCATTATTATATGGTCTCTATTCATTAGCCGTCCTGTTACCATCTCTAGCTGTTACGATTCGCAGGCTGCACGATGCCGGCAAAAGCGGCGCATGGATTTTAATTAGCTTAGTTCCTTTAGTTGGTGCGATTGTCCTACTTATCTTTACCTGCTCGGATAGCCAAGCCGATGATAACCAATATGGGCCAAACCCTAAAGCCACGTTCTAGTTTTTTAACCGCCTTTTTATGAAGGGCGGTTTTTGTTTTGGGGGCATGAAATTTATTCCATAATATATATAAAAATAATGCCCAAAGTTTCAAAAAAAAAGTAAGTATAAATCCAAGAATAGTTCATACTTTTGCTGAATGGGTAAATAATATCCAAGAGGTGACAGCATGGAAAAGGATACACTAAAACTCACATCTTCCGAAATAGGGACTTTATGGGGAGAGTATGTCAATGGAACAGCCGTTGATACGATCAATAGATATATGGTGACTATTATTGAGGACGCGGCCATCAAAGCCATTTTTGAGGATGCAATCGAGACTTTCGCAAAGCAAAAGAATCAAATGGTTACCTTTTTAGAAAACGAGGGATTTCCAGTTCCGGTTGGATTTACTGAATCTGATCTCTTTAAAGGGAAACAGCGGTTGTTCACAGATATATTTTGCCTTAACTATTTACATATCATGACATTACATGGTTTGCTCGGACACTCCACTTCATTAGGTGTCTCTGTAAGAAAGGATTTACGGTATTTTTATGACGCTTGTGATAATGACGGGAAAAGAATGTATCATCAAACGATTGAGTTATTACTAGAGAAAGGAAGTTTTCAGCGAGACCCTTTATTTTATCCAGCTAAAAACCCTGAATATGTGTCCAGCAACGATTTCATGGATGGATTTTTCGGAAAGGGTCGGACGTTATCAGCGACAGAAATCATCAGTATTTCTTTTAATCTTAAAAAGAGTATTATGGCAAAAACGCTTTCCATCGCATTCAGTCAAGTTGCACAAGAAAAAGAAGTAAGGAAATTTTTAGAGGAGGCCGAAAAAGTTGCGGACCAACAAATAAAAACCTTTTCAAAAATTATGCAAACGGATAATTTACCCGTTCCGAAGTCATGGGAAACAGAAGTAACGGATTCAACCGACTCTCCTTTTTCCGATAAGTTAATGTTGTATCATATCGGTTTCTTGTTTCAAGCAGCCCAAAACTATCACGGAACAGGATTAGCATCTGCCATGCGAACAGACCTTGTCGCTGCATATGAGACAACGATTCTAAAAAATCTTATGGTAACGAAGAAATGGTTTAATATTATGGTCCAAAATAAATGGCTCGAACAACCACCTCTTGCACCTAATCGAAAAGAAATTGCACAAGAAAAATAGTAAGTTGTGCCTGTCACGCCCCGAAAAATCTTGATTCACAAGTTGTTCTACCAGCTAACCTAAAAAGACAACCGGTTGCTAAGCGTAATTGATAATTTTTGTAATTCACACATATAACCTGAAATTGTTTTATCCGCCTTTTACGAAAGGGCGGTTTTTGTTTTTGAGGAAATCGGGAGATTTCCTTAGCAGTATCCAGGATTGATACACGCGAACGATTCAATTGCGGTATCGAGGTTTTCCTAGTCTGGGATTCATCTCGAAGCCAAGGATCGGTCGCAGCCGTGCGTGAGGTATAGGGAACGAAGATCGAGTTCATTTTTTAAAAATTTCCTGTCCGTACTGACCGCCCTGACCGATGTGGACTCTCTGTCGATGATTCACACTGAGGCTTCGATTGGGATCGGTGTTCATGCCTATTCTCCATTAACCGGGGGATGTCGATAATGCAGGAAGTAAAAGGATCAAGACAGAATAAAATGGATAACCATTCCGAGACGATGGTTATCCATTCCACTTAACTATTTTTTACTTTCTCTTGCGGCTTGTTTCCTCGCTTTTTTACTTTGTGTCAGCTCGCCTCCAAATTCTGTATCTGCTTTATTACCTCCAGTATGCGGCTGATTTCGATTGTTATTACGGTTTGTCATCGTATTCCCTCCTCCGTCATCAATATGTAGATTTTCCTTGATGGTTCAAATAAGCCACCATTTGAAGTAACGTAAGTAGGATCATTTGCTTCCTAAAGCGTAAATTTTAGCGGCTAATTTTATAGTGCTTTTTTACCATTAGATTTATTCCATAAATAATAGGATTTTCAAAGAATAAATATAAAAGCAAATTCATATGCTTTTTTTAATATGAATATATTTGTTGAAAAACTACCTACATCTACTTCAATATCATAGATACTTCTCCATTCGAATATCCGTCCACATTTTACCTTGCCAATATGTAAATTTTTCGATCCGGCCAATTTCTTTGTAGCCTAGCTTCTGATAGAGTTTCTGTGCTTGTTTGTTAAATTCAAACACTCCTAATTCAATCCGCTTCAGCCCCTGCTTCTTAATCTGTTCCTCCATATATTGAATCGCTAGATAGCCAATCCCTTTGCCTCGTCCTTCGGATTCGCCAATCGTGATTCCGATCCAGGCAGTCCCAGGCTCCTTTTTGTAGATGTAGTTCGGATCGACCACATAGTTCATTTCACCGATTAACTCGTCATTGAGATAGATAAGATAGATATGATGTTCTTCTATGCGTTTTGTTAAGTCCTCCAAGGACATTTCTTCACGACGATCCATTTCCGATTGGTTTTGGTTGGGGCGAGTCAACGGAATTAATGCTGGGTCGTTTTCCCAACGGTTAAACACCTCAACGATGTTTGAGGTAGGTTCAGTTAATTTTATAAAATTAGTCTTCATTGTGCTCTCCTCTCTAATTTGCTCTGTGATTATTCATCATTTAAGATAGTGCTAGGATATGGTAGTTGATATAGCATCTTCCTTTTCAGGATACATGATATAGTTTGACTTAGTTATGATTTTTTCATCAATAACCATAAAATGAGGTGTATTTTAGTTGAAAGTGATTGAAACAGAACGATTGGTCCTTCGCTGGTTAACGCAAGATGATGCCGCGTTTATTCTCGAGCTTTTGAATGATCCTTCTTGGATACGGTTCATCGGTGATCGAGGGGTGCGGACGTTAGAGGATGCTAGGAACTACATTGTAACGGGACCGATGGAGATGTACTCCCGGCTGGGCTTTGGTCTTTATATGACGGAGCTAAAAGATGCGGTGAGGACCCCGATTGGGATTTGCGGATTGATTAAACGTGATTCTTTAGAGGATATCGATCTTGGTTTTGCCTTTTTATCAAGGTTTCAAACTAAAGGTTATGGTTTTGAGGCTGCTTCGGCCACGCTTGTCTATGGAAGGGAACAACTCGGTCTGAAGCGGATTGTGGCGATTACCTCTGAGGACAATGATGGGTCATCGAGACTGCTTGAAAAAGTCGGAATGAAGTTTGAAGGGATGATTGTGCTCGCTCATGATCCGGAGGAGCTTAAGTTGTTTGGGGTTGAATTTTAAATAGAGTTAGCTTCAGGGAATGCCAACCTGGTAACTGACACCCCAGACTTCTGGTTCCAGGTTACCCCCAAAAATACATTTGTGGGAATCAAACTCCTTGTTCCTCAAGCTATTCTACAAAGACAACCGGGTGCAACAGCACCGAAATGTGCTAAACTAATTTTGTCATTCACACATATAAGAGCTGTTATTTAACCGCCTTTTTACGAAAGGGCGGTTTTTGTTTTTGAGGAAAGCGTGAAATTTCCATAGCAGCATCAAAGATTGATACATGAGACCGCTTCGATTACGGTGTCTACGTTTCCTGAGCCTGGGATTCATCACGGAGCCAAGGATGGGGCGCAACCATGAACGAGGATTAGGGACCGAAGACCCGAGTTCATTTTATAAGTTTTTGTTCTTGCGCTTATCAGATTTCTAACTTGTTTTTATTTGGAAAAAAGCATATCATGGGAATATATGTTCCTGTTTTGGGATAATATAAAAGTTCACTATATTTTAGGAGGAATGGAAATGGAACAACGCATTAATTATCTTGAAGTAGCACCCGAAGCACTTAACATTATGATGGAAATGGAGAAGTATACTAAATCTACTGGAATAGACCGTAAACTCCGTGAACTAATTAAAATCCGTGCTTCTCAAATTAATGGCTGTGCTTTTTGTCTTAATATGCATACCTCTGACGCTCGAAAAATGGGTGAAACGGAACAGCGTTTATACTGCGTCAGCGCATGGGGAGAATGCGATTTCTACACAGATGCTGAAAAAGTGGCATTAGAATTAACTGAACATGTGACATTAGTTCCAACTAAGCGTGTACCTGATGATCTTTATAATCGAGTGCGTATACATTTTAGTGAAAAAGACTATGTAGATCTCGTTATTTTGATCAATCAAATTAATAGTTGGAATCGACTCTCCATTTCAATGGGAAATTTCGCAACTGCAGCAAAATAAGAAATCTTGAATTTTACATATGAAATAAAATTATATCAATATAACTTTGTAATAAAATTGTAATTTGGCTGTGATGTCACTGTTACACCTTCCTAGTATAGTAAAGCTATCAAATCACACTAGGAGGTAACAATCATGCTAAAGAAATTCATCGTAGCATTTGTCATTATCGTTTCTTGCGGCTCTTTGTTTGCTAACATGGGTGATAAAGCGGAAGCAGCGTATTATAATTCAAAGGCAGTTTCGGTTGCAAAGTCTAAATTAGGAGTACCTTATCGTTGGGGCGGAATGTCACCAAGCGGCTTTGATTGTTCAGGACTTGTTAAATATTCCTATGCAAAAGCTGGAAGAACGCTAAACCGTACAGCGGCTCAAATGTTCTATGGAAACGGATATCGTATCCATAATTATATACAACCAGGAGATTTAATGTTCTTTGCTCCAACCAAGGCAAGTCGGCCGACACATGTTGCCATGTATATCGGGAATGGTAAAATGATCATGTCTTCTTCTTCAAAAGGAGTCATGATTACAAGCACAAACAACCCATATTGGCATCCAAGATATGTTGGAACAAAACGCGTTTAACGACAGACCATCCTTCTGAGATGGTCTTTTTCTTATCCACATATACTATTCTCGGGTTCGGACTTTATTTTCCCTCTTCCCGGTTTAATCATTTCTATTTGTTATCCAGCCTATATTAATGGAATCATCATGGAAAAACTCAATTATATATTTTTGGACAGGGCAATAATAATACATGTCGCTTCCCAGCCAAATAATTTCATCAAATTTGATCAATAACTCCGTTGTTAATCTCGTTTTTACACATGGATAATCATCATAACCCCAAAAAACATATATCGGGCTAGAGGAATTAAAGCCTTTTTCTTTTAGAAGTAAAGGAATGCGGCTAATGTCTTTTTCATTTATTTCCATTCGATTAACTGAACTGTCAGCCCAGTCAATTCTATTCCAAAAAGCGATGGGAAAGGTTTCACCCATGTCCTCTAGGATTAATCTAGTTTCGTTTGTATCTAGCATTTCATATTCTATTTCATCCCCAAATGCCTCTTCGAATGCCTCTCTTACAGTTTTTTCTTGTAACTTTGCGTGTTCCAGCATTTCTTTCTGCTTTTGAACCTTTACTAGTTCCTTTAACCTCCGTTGTCGTTCATCTTTGTTCATAGTTATACTCTACTCCTTTTTTTGCACTTCATTAGGCAGCGTTACATTTTAGTTGATGGTCTTATCTCCATGATCAGTGGAACCACCGTGAGCAGTAGGTGGACTAATTCAAAGGTGATAATTTGCCATTTGCGATGTTTATAACAGAAGATAGGATTTTCCAAGTCAATTCCTCCAGGGAATAATGCTACAATAACAAATTGTAACTTTCTTCCTTTTTAGGATACATGATATGGTGTGACTTGGATATGAATTTTTAATGAATAACAACCTACAAAGTCAACCGGACGCATCTGGCATCGAAAGGTGCTAAGCTATATAGCTACTTTTCGTCATTCACATATAAAACGAGCAGTTACCATTCTTTGCTCTTGTTCCTGAAATAGTTTTTTAATCGCCCTTTTAGGAAAGGGTGGTTTTTGTTTTGGAGGAAATCGGGAGATTTCCTTAGCACTATCAAGGATTGGAAGACTCGAACTATTCCATTGCTGTGTCGAGGTTTTCTGAGTTTGGGATTCGTTTTGGAGCCAAGGATTGGTTGTAACGGAGCGCGAGGTACAGCAAACGTAGATCGAGTTCATTTTAATAAAACATAGAAAATACCTACNNGTAGGTATTTTCTATGTTTTTAGCCATGGCACTAAAAAGCTAATTTTTAAATTTTTTTCCTATTTTACTGAAAAAGGGTGTGATCTCTTTAAGTAATGGTTTATATTGTTTGGTTGTCTCTAATAGGGTGTCATAGGTTTCCAAAAGTAAGTCAATATCCACATTGTTCATAAAGTTTTCTATTTTACTCTGGGTGTTTTGCGTCTGATGCTGCCTGTTTTTATGAGCTGTTGTAGGTTCCTTTTTTCTACGTCCAAAAAACCAATCATCGCGACGATTTGATCTGGTATGGGTAGATGATTGTTCGTTTGTTTCCGGACTTTCTTGTGCATTATTTTCGTTTTCTTTGTGTGTTTCTCTCGATTTACGATTGCCAAACATGAATCTTGAAATAAGGTCCTTTTCTCTCGTCGGCTTTTGTTTTTGATGATGATCCCCGTCCACTAACTTCTTCCACCTCGCTTTTATCCTCTCTTAGATAAGCTATGATTGGTTTCGTATCAAAGTGTGGATACTTGGCCAAAAAAATAAAAAAGCAGGCATTTTAATTATTTTTTAAAATTTTCAACCCTTTGTCAGCGCTTGTCCAGTCCTCTTTATTCTTTTTGCATAGCTTATTAGGGAGAGACAGGAATCTCTCATCCGCCGTAAAGAACAGACATATTATTACCTCCTAAAAGGAGCGGATGACACCAGCATTCGCTTCTTTTTGTTTTTTACCGGTTGATCAAAATTACTGTACTCTTGCGGATTTTTATAACAAACGGGAACTTGTCCAATCATGTTTCTTTGAAATAAATATATTAATGGTAGGGATGGAAATTACTCCCTCAAAAACGAAAGGTGGTGAATAAGATATGGGCTGTGGTTACGATGGTGGTTCCGGTTATGGCGGCGGTTATGGCGGCGGTAGCACATTTGTTTTAATCGTTGTATTGTTCATTCTATTAATTATCGTTCTTTCAACATTCTAGTTTTAAGGACAATCTGAACGTGGTTCATTTTTGATTTAAATCATTATTTTCAAAATGGGGTGAGAAACATGAGTGATGGACATAGAAGTAGTTCAACTGCGTTAATCGTTGTACTTTTCATCTTGCTTATCATTGTAGGAGCTTCCTTCTTTATGGGAGGCTACTAATTTAAAAAAGTGACAGGTCACTTTTTTGAAGGAAGGAGGGACAGGTTGAAATAATCTGTCCTTTTTTCAAGCATAAATCAACAGAATACCTCGTATTTTCCGCATCTGCTTGAGAAAGGAGGAAGAAAATTGCCTAATTCACTAATGAGATTCAGGGGTCAGCCTATTGAAATTAGAGATCATTTTGGTAGAGTTCACCGTGGAATAATGGATGGGTTTGATGGTCGAAGAAGAGGCGTGTTTATCCGGGATGGCTTTAGAAGAAGAAGATTTATCCCCTTCTTTGTCATCTTTGCTATTTTTTCCAGAAGACGTCGCATATTCTAAGAATCGACTGATCTATGAATAAACACAATGAAAGGAAGAGCCTATTTTGGGTTCTTTCTTTTTCGTTTTTTTTAGTCTCCTCCATATTAAAAGAATATTCATTTTCGAAAAAACTTTTCTTATCTTTCTAAACGCTTGTCCAGTCCTCTTTATTCTTTTTGCATAGCTTATTAGGGAGAGACAGGAATCTCTCCGCCGCCAAGCACAGACATAGAATCACCTCTGGAAGTAGCGTATGTCATAATGCATACGCTACTTCTTGTTTTTATCGGTTTAGAAAAATTACGGTACGATCGCGGATTTCTTCAAAAAAGCGGTGCATGTCCAATCACGTTCTCTTGTAAAAAATATACTAATGGTGAGATGGTAATTAACCATCCACAAACTAAATAGGTGGTGAAAAGATATGGGATTTTGCGGTTACGGTGGCGGTTACGGCTACGACGGTGGTTATAGCGGTGGAGGTTATGGCGGCGGCAGCACTTTTGTATTAATCGTAGTATTGTTCATTCTATTAATTATCGTTCTTGCTGTAACTTAAGTTTTTCGGGACAAACTGAACATGTTTCATTTGAGAATGAAATCGTCATTTTCAAATGATAGATCGGAAGGAAGAGCCTATTATGCGCTCTTTCTTTCATTATGTTTATTATGCGAAAGGCACATGAGCAAATATAAAAAAACCGGTTAAGAACAGAAGTCTTAACCGGTTAATTCTTATCTTATTTAAAATTGATGCGATTTAAGATTTTTGCTTTTTGATAATGAAAGATGGATTGAGATAATTCAAAGATGGTTCCGTTCGTTAAACAGACGGTGTTTTCAATAATCAATGCTGGATCGAGCGGATCGACCAGGAGCAATCCCGCACTGGCTTCATCGATTTTTTCGCAGTTGATGACTTTGTCCGCAAAACCAATTGTTAATTTTAAATCGTCGATCAGGTAACTATAAATAGAACTTGAGGCTATCTCTTCGTTTAAGTAGGGGACAATGTCTTTTTTAAAATAACTGATTTCAATCGAGAAGGGCTCTTGATCTACAATGCGGAGCCGCTTAATATAATAAAGCTTGGTTCCAACTTCACAACGCAATTGTTTCGCTTTCTCTTCATCGGCTTCTAGCACGTGTAAATCGAGAATTTTCGTCTCAATTGTTTTTGAAGTCAAATCTTTTGTTAATCCTCTAAGACTGCCCAAATTGATCGTATCGGTTTCGGATTTTCCCCGTAAAAACATGCCGCTGCCCTGCACCTGATAGATGTGGCCGCGATTGACGAGCTGATTAATGGCTTTTCGTATCGTATTACGGCTCACTTCAAATTTATTTATCAGTTCATCTTCTGTCGGCAGCTTTTTCGTTTGATCGAATTTCCCATCCCGAATGTCCTGTTCTAATTGATCCGCTATTTCTTTATATTTTACAGCCATATGTTCTCCCTAATGTTTCGTTCCATTATTTAATGACTTTATTATACATCAAGCCTCCTGATTCATATCAAGAGGCTTTCTTTTTTACTTACAGCTCTTCGCCTCTTGTCTCAATGATCTGCTTATACCAATGAAACGACAGCTTTTTCTTTCGGTTTAAGTGATCCTGGTGATCGACGTATATGAATCCGTATTGCTTTTTATAGCCGTTTAACCAGCTGAGGAGATCAATGACAGACCAGGCATAATACCCTTTTAAATGAATGCCTTCTTGGATGGCACGCTTAATCACTTTTAAATGCGCCTCAATATATTTAATCCGGGGCACATCGACGATTTCGCCCTCAATGATCGGATCCTCATCACCGAGTCCGTTTTCGGTTACATACATTTTAATATCACCATAACGCTCTTTTAACATATGAAGACCGTCTAAAAATCCTTGCGGTGAGATTTCCCATCCCCATTTCGTATAGGTTTTATCCTCCATTTTCACGGTCCGATAAAAGCCATCAAACGAGGGGTTGCTGGAGTCAGCGTCGAAGTTTCTCGTGAATGTTCCATGGTTGAAACGGCTTCGTGATTTTTTTCAACACGAATCGGCTGGTAATAATTCAGTCCGATAAAATCATTTTTTCCGGCATTTCTTTTTAAGGTATCCAGCTCTTCTTCTGTCCACTTTGGCGTCCAGCCTTTTTCCTGTAATTGCTCGACCACGTAAGCCGGATATTCGCCTTTTAAAATGGGGTCATAATACCAAAACGTTTCATATTCATTGGCATGCCGGGCCGCTAGGACATTCTCGTGTTCGTCATCTACGCTGTAAGCGGGTAAGAATACATGGGTAATCCCAATCTCGCCGTAATGATTCAGTGCTTTATAGACTTCAACGGCCTTTGCATGGGCATAAAACACGTAATGTGTCGCTTGAAAGTATTTATTCTCATCGTTTTGGATCCCAGGCGGATGCGCCCCTTTTAAATAGCCTAAGCCGGTAAACATCACTGTTTCATTGAACGTAATCCAATGTTTAACGCGGTCACCGAAGGACCGAAAACAAATTTCCGCATACTTGACGAAAGCTTCCGCTGTTCGCTTATTCGTCCATCCCCCGTCTTCTTCCAGCGTCAGCGGCAAATCCCAATGATAGAGCGTAACAAATGGCACAATCCCATACTTTAAACATTCATCGATGACATTGTTATAAAATTCCAGACCCTTTTCATTGACTTCACCGTCTCCCGTTGGCAAAATACGTGCCCATGAAATCGAAAACCGGTATGACTCCAGCCCCATCTCGGCCATTAATTGAATATCTTCTTTGTAGCGATGATAATGGTCGATCGCTACATCCCCATTGGTGCCCTCATACGTTTTCCCCGGAATCTTTGAAAAGACATCCCAATTGGTTACCCCTTTACCGTCTTCATTCCACGCTCCTTCTATTTGATAAGAAGCAGAAGCCGCGCCGAATAAAAAATCATGTGGAAACTTCATTTTTTAATCCTCCGTTTTTATGCCGACTTATTAAATTTATTACTATATATTATATTTATAGGTACAAATATTAATGTGATTATATACCGTTTTTTAATTTTTGACTAGAAAAACTTCCTGGATAGTATCTACTGAAAGGGATTATTAAATCCGAGTGCGATTTTTTAAAATCCTGCTGAATGGTTGAAGATGAAAATAAAAAAGAGGAGACTCTCTACTTCGAAGTCTCCTCTTTGTCTGCTATTCAAATGATTTGGCTGTCTCAATTAAATCCTCTTTGGACAATTCCTTATCGGATTGTTGACCATAGTAAGTTAAGGTGTATTCTAAATTGTTTTCTTTCCATCTTAAAATTTGAGCTTTTTCATCATTTACAGCATATTGACCGTTCAAATCTCCAATTTCCACTTCTTCAAACTTTAAATTAGAAGAACTAGCTTTCTTATTTACTACCAAAAGCTCCAAGTGGTTTTTATTTCCTTTTCCATTTGTAAAAAAGTCGAATGTTTGGACGTCAGCTTGATCTGGAATTGGACTAAATGATGCTTTCATATTTTCTAGTGGTAATTTAGATGGCAATTCAGGTTGGAATTCTTGGTCTTTCACTTGTTCTTTTAATTTTGAATGATCGAATTCATACAAGTTTGAACCGCTAGCGGTACATCCCATCAACAATAGCGGTACGAAGGCTAATAAAAAAAGGAATTTCTTTGTCATAACCACTCCCCTTAATATATTCTATATTTTACCATTAATTATAACCTACCTCCTTGTTCAACCACTACACAAAAAAGCTAAAAAGCCAGAGGGTTTTCCTGGCTTAGGTCATTGTGTTTGCCACTTATGGAGAACCTTTTATTTTTTGGACTGGATCTCGGACAGTGGCAGGCTTTTTAGTTACCTTTTTTAATCATGCTGGGATGAAAATTTTAGGTTAAGATACTAGATTCCTATTAAGTATGAAATCAACGAAGATTGCCCTAGATTACTGTCCACTCCCTCATTTCCACCTCAAACTACCCAAAAAGTCAGTCGATAGACTGGCTCCGGTAACTTTTACTCCTACTTATTCCATTGGACCAGCCTAAATTCAAGACCTAGAACCATTAAGTTACCCTTTTTAATAAAACCCTGTCATCGGTTTTACCCTAAGAACAATTTATCTGCCACTTCGATCACTTTATCGGCCACTTTTTCATTTTATCTGCCACTTTTCGATTTTATCGGCCACTTTCAGCATTTTATCAGCCAATTGTCTTTTTCCTGCCCCAAACCTCCTAGAAAAACTAAAAATCCAGGCGTTCAGCCTGGACAGGTTATTGTCTTTCCCTTTTCTCAAGACCTAAACCAATAAGTTACCTTTTTAATAAAAACCCTACCGACACTCACCCGTCCATAAATGGAGGGGGTTCCACCTTTAAACAACCTTAGCTCTTCCAAATCTATAACAAACAAAAGATGGACTTCACTTTGGTCTAAAAGGCTTCGACAGCCGAAATCGTTCTAATGCACATAATCGAAACATGATTATTTACACGGGCTCGGATTCCCTTGCCACTCACAACTTATTGACTGTTCCGGGGTATGTCTACACCGAGAGATTTATCCTATTAATCTCTAAGGGATTTATACACCAAATGTTGAGATGAATTTTCTATGTGATTTCATATTTTTCAAGTTTGAGATGCACTCATTTAATACATTGGAAAGTTGAAACCAATCTTTTTCAGCCTGTTGAAGATCCACTTGATTTGATTTTGTTACATATCTAGCTAAAAATGCACTGTATAAATCACGTTGTGCCCGGACCCCGCAATCACAACAATGCCAGCGGTCCTTGAGTCTTTTTTTCTTAATGGCACCACAATGACAGGTTTGAGATAACTTTGTGGAGTAGGTTGGAAACTCTCCGAACCTTCCACCTTGCGATTCCACTTTTCGTTTTAACATGTTCAAAAACATACTGGGTGCTTTTCTACCAATACTTTTTCCAAACATTTTCTGAAATGCTTTATAGGAGAGTTTTTCTGTTTGAATGGAAGAGGCTTGTTGAAGGATTTGATTAGTATCTCGACCATGGAGCTGTTTTCTAACTTCTTTAATCTTACGTTCCAATTCTCTGTGTTCTGAACGCGTGTTTATGTATCCTTTGGAGTTTACCCACTTCTTTTTACCTTTTTTCATTACGCCATTGCTTTGATAATGATTAGGGTTATTTGCTCGTCGCTGCCGGTCCATTTTACGATTAATTCTTCTTTTTTCCTTATCGAGTACTACAACTTCTTCACAAAATTCCCTTAATTCCGCTTTCGATTCCCCTACTATCGCAATCGTGGAAGGACCGATATCCAGTCCAATCTCTTCCTTCCCTAATTCATATTTATGATAGGGGAATCCTTCAAGAATCAATTGAACATAAAAACGATTTTTCCCCTTCACTTCTTTTTTTATTATTCGACAATATTTTATTCTATGCTTTAAGGCATGCTGCATCCATTGATCTTTGGGGTCGATTAGGCATTTTAACGATAGAGTTTTCCCGATAAAAACATACCCATTGGAGTAGGTTAGAAATGTTTTATTGTTTTTTCCTTCTAAAGAAACAAACTCACCTTTTCGTTTAAACCTGACCTTTTTCGCTTTTTTAAAAGCGTATTTTTGCACCGCCTTAAAGGCTCTTGTCGAGAGTTTTTGACAGATGTGCGTCCCTAAATGTTTCGCAATAAACTTCGATGCATTCTTGGTTTGTGTACCGAAGGATTGAATCGAATAATCAGTAAAACCAAAAGTCGCATTAAGATGTTTAAAGTTCGTTCTACGCTTTTCTAGATCTGTTTCCATGGTTTTAGATAATCGGACGGTTTCCTTATATAATTCGGTATTTTGAATAGCCTTAATCCTCTTCAAGCTTTCCCCTAAACAAGCATTATAAAGCTGTCTTCCACAATCAGATAACATCAAAAGCAGCTTTCCTTCCTTAGCATTCGTTCTTAATCGAATCGTTGCGGTAAAAGAGGGCGTTCTTTCTTTTGATGCCGCCATGGTTTTACACTCCTTTTTGATTTTCTATGTACTGTTTTACAACATCAAGCGTGGTTCCGCCAACAGTGGAAACAAAATAGCTATTGGTCCATAGAGAAGGAATTCTACTTTTTAACCATGGGAATTCGCTGCGTAAGTAACGAGAACTTCTTCCTTTCATCATTCTTATTAGTTTATTAATTCCAAATTGAGGGTCACATTCAACAAGTAGATGAACATGATCTGGCATAATTTCCATTTCGATTACTTCAGATTTTGTCTCTTCTGCAACCTCTAATAAAATAGATTTAAGTCTTTCATCTACTCCATCCATCAATACATTTCTTCTATATTTAGGGCACCAAACCACATGGTATTTGCATGAAAACACTACATTATTATTTCTTTTATATTGAATTAGACTTTTCATATCCTTATTATATCAAATATTTCTATCTAATGCCAATTTAAAGGAACACTTGTTCTGAAAAAGTATAATAAGTAAACAACCTAACCCCATTCATAAATGAAGGGGCTTGCGGTTGTTTGTTTTGGTCAATTCCACTTAAATGGAAAGGAAAAGCCTACTCTGGGTTCTTTCTCATTATGTTTATTTAAAAAAAGGACATGAATGATTTAGTTTTTTCATAAATTGTAAGAGCTATTAAGAAAAGGGGGAAAATAGATGGAAATTCCGGTTACGGGGTTTATCATTCATTCAAGTGATTCAAATATGGATTCTGAGCATTCTCACCAATTATATCTGACGTCTTGGAACGGCACTCCTATTCATAGACATCATTTTTCAGGAGTGACCTCTTTTATCGGAGGGCATGACCATAAATATGCAGGGACAACGGAACCTGCCCCTACTGGTGTAAAACATACTCATAAATACTTTACCGTGACTTCGTTAAATGATGGCCATAAACATGAAATCCGAGGCACAACGGGTCCTGCGATTCCATTACCTGGTGGAGTTGGACATTATCATAATTTTCACGGAGTAACGACAGTGAACGGAGCCCATCCTCATTCACATAAATATAGTGGTACAACTAGCCCTAGCTCCTAGGGAAAGTTTCACCCCATTAAAAAACCGATTTCCTGATGGTTAAGGAATCGGCTTTTTTTATCTTCTTTAACTGAGGCATCCTTAAGCTTAATAAAGGTACCACTCCAACTCATTTCTCTATTAATTTTCCACTATCCGTTTCACCCATGATACAACACACATAGACTAATGATGACTTTACAAATTATTTATCTAGGGAGTTGACTGTATTTTGTATAACCCTTACCAATACAATCCTTATCACATTAGTCAACAGCAGCAGTATAGCCCACACCATTATAAACACACAGTATTAAGTAACGTTGAACCTCTTGTTCAATATGGATTACACGAAGCCCAGCACACTTCTTTTCCTCATGCCTTACGAGAGGTTGCGGCTATTACGTACCTTATGGGTATGGGATATGAACCTACCGTAGCCCGCAAGATCGTTGAGTCTTGGGAAATCAACGAGGCATTTTATCCAGGGCAGATATGATTCCTACCCTTTCAAAAGGGTAATGAAGCACCGTTTACACGGTGCTTCAGATTGTAGACAAAAGGCATTCGAATGAGCCCATTCGGATGCCTTTTTATTGGATTTTTGCTCGAAAGAGGAAAATTTAGACCTACCTTTGACTATTATTACGCCAATTCTGGACCTTTCCACCTCCAGCTGGCCATCTTTTTCAAGTTCATGGCAGCAAAAGTAAGCATCGCTTGCATGGACAATTTTTTTAAGCCTCTTAAGGTTGTCCAACGCATACCATGCTTTTCCTTAGCATCCGCAAAGACCCGTTCAATCGTTTCTTTACGTCTTGCGTAAATGCTTTTATTTTCTTGTGTGTGACGAAGATGATCGGCTTCTTCTATGTAATGTTCCCAAACATGTCGCTCAATCAATTTTTTATGTTCTTTACTCTGCGTGCATTCTGAAAGTAAAGGACAATTTTGGCACTCAAACGGATTAGAGAAGTATTGACGCTTTCCATTCTTCGTCGTCGTTGCATATTTCAGTATTTGTCCTTGCGGACAGATATAACAATCGTAGTATTCATCATAAATATACTCATGTTTTTTCATATAACCGTCCTTCGTACGAGGGCGTGTATATGGTAATGCAGGAGTCATATCATTTTCAATTACGAATTGAGCAATAGCAGGTGTTTTGCATCCAGCATCAGCAGCAACAGCTTCAGGTTTCCCGTGTTTTTCAATGACCTTCTCAAGTAGTGGCTCGAAAATGACGCTATCATGGATATTCCCTGGGGTTACAATTGCACCCAAAACAAAACCATTTCGATCCGAAGCCGCATGAAATGAGTATGCGAACTGTTTCGTTCGCTCATCCTTTACGTAATAACCACTTTCTGGGTCAGTGGTACTTTCTTTAATTTCCTTTAATTCTTCTTTTTCAAATTTATCTGGAGGAAATGGCTTTTTTCCGTGATCTTCCCGGTCTTTATTAATCTCTTCTTGTAGACGTGTTTCATAAGCCTTCGATTCCTTTCGAACTACTTTCTTTTCAAATTTACGCTTATTTGCACTAGCTTTAACATGTGTAGAATCAATAAATACGTGCTCGCTACTAATCAATTTCTTTTCTGAGGCTTCCTTTAAAATACGATAGAATATCTGTTCAAATAAATCAGTATCCTTAAAGCGTCGCTCGTAGTTTTTACCAAACGTTGAAAAGTGAGGTACCTTATCATAAAAACCAAAGCCGAGAAACCAACGATATGCCATATTCGTTTCGATTTCTGCAATGGTTTGACGCATAGAGCGAATACCGAAGGTATATTGAATGAAAGCCATCTTTATCAATACCACAGGGTCAATACTCGGACGTCCCCGTTCAGATGAGTACATATCTTGAACAAGTGAATAGATAAATGAAAAATCAATAGCAGCTTCTATCTTACGAACCAGGTGGTTCGCGGGTACAACTTGTTCTAAAGCTATCATTTCTATTTGATCACGATTCATCTGTGTATTTTTAGTTAGCATTTCATCCACCTCATCTATATGTCTGTATCTTAATTATACAAAGGACTGATTTAAAGGTCATTATTGATTTTAAAACTTGTTGATTGGAGCGGAAGGCGCGAAGACTCCTGCGGGAGTACGGAGCAGGGGAGACCCCGCAGGCGCTTAAGCGCCGAGGAGGCTCCCCGCTACGCCCGCGGAAAGCGAAGCGCCTGGAGCGCAAATCAACAAACAATTTAGCAAAGACATAAAAAAGACTGCCGGCAAACCCAAGTTTTTCGGATTTGTCGACAGTCTGAAGCACCGTTTACACGGTGCTTTCTTGTAAATTTTACATGATTTAAAGGTAGCTCCTTGTCTATTTTTTGATTACCCTCTATTCTATAGAACGTACATATTCGGCTATTTTTAAAATTTCACCGTCTGTAAACGTAGGCTTTCCTTCATATCGAATTCGCTTAATAACCTCTTCAATCGTATTAGCACTGCCATCATGAAAATAAGGTGCACTTGCCCATACCCCTCTTAATGTTGGAACATCAAAATGAAGAGTATCTCTTGGGTTTGTAAAACCTTGCCTAGCATTACCTTTAGATGGTTTATCTAACGGATTAGTAGTACCGATATCATGCAAATAATTAGTATTGCTAGTTGTCAAATGACCGTTTTCATCAATAGCCTTTACGCTATCTGTAAATTGAGCCCCTGCATGACATGCAATACATCCTGCTTTCCCTTCAAACAATTTTCTTCCATCCTCTGCTGCAGAGGTCAGACTTCCATCCTTTTTACGATAAGGACTTTTTGGGACTGGGAATGAATCAGGATCATCGAGATAGGCAAACATCGCATCATACATATGCTCGACATCATTAGGGAGTGGTTTTCCCGGATCAAATTCCATCATGCCACCCATTTCACCCTGCACAGTCAATATATAATCCGTAAAATCATCACGACTTCCATCCCACATAAATAATCCGGTTTTTGTCGTTAAAACATTGCTTGGAACTTCTCTTGGTCCTTTTGGAGTCATTAAAGTAAGTCCATTTGTTTCACCATCAGCATGACAAGAAATACAACTCATCCAATTATTCCCTGTAATTCCTGTCGCAAACTCATCACTATTGGCACTATAAAAAATCGTTTTCCCTTCTCTTACTAGTGGGGACAGAGGATCTTTTGATATCAACTCAAGATTGTCACCTTTCATTTTTGCACGAGCGTATGGACTGTCTCCTCCTGTAGAAATCTCGGCAAGATCATGACTCATAGCGTTGTTAACATAAACGGTTTCTCCATCCGGTGAAATCACGGCACCTCTTGGATTATTTCCTTCAATTCTTCTTAGAATCTGCGTTGCATTGCCACCACGTTTTAAATCAAACACAACGAGATCTTCACTTCCAGACATGACAACATATGCTTTGTTACCGTTTGGATGAAAGACGACATCATTAGGATTTGAGGTAATGATTGTGTCATTTTTTTTATCTGTGATATTTATTTCTTCGAACAATTCTTTCCGTTCATCAACCAACTCTTCATCAGTCGTTAAATCAATGACAGAGATGGCTGGGAAAATCGTTTCTTGAAAGTGAACTGGTGTATCAACATTTGTTAACAAGTGTGGAATCCAAGCTTTTTTTCCATCGGGATCTATCACAAATTGTTCTAATGTATTGGGAATCCCCTGGCTTTTTTTGCGATCGTGACTATCTGGTGAATCGGCAAGGGTAATTACTTTACTTATTTTTTCAGTTTCGGTATTAATCACACTAATTTTCGCATCTAAATAATGCGGAACATATAACTTATGCCCATCTGCCGTAATCGCTAATGTTCTAGGTCGATCGCCGACTTTAATCTCAGACTCAACTTTTTTATTAGTTAGATCGATTACTGATATTGTACTAGATCGATAGTTTGCAACATACAGCTTTTTACCGTCCTGATTTGTTACAACACCATATGGTTCAATTCCGACATCAAGAGAATCGACCACTTTTTCTTTTTCAATTGATATGATGTCAATTTTATTGTCATACCTACAGGAAACATACAATTTACTTTCATCTGGTGAAAGGGTTAGCTGTACAGGGGATTTTCCGACGGGTATTTCAGCTGTCACCTTTTTTGTTTGACTGTCAACAATGGTAACTGTATTTACATCAATATTGGCTATATAAATGGTACTACCAGCCTTATTCATAACAATATTGTTGCTGTTAACAGCATAGTCCCGAACAACTCCTGGCTCTTTCTCGTTTACTGCTTGTATTCCTTCCTTACAACCAACTAACGCCCCCATCAATAGGAGCATTAGCCAGAAAAGGGCAATTTTCTTCACGATTACCTACCCTCTTTATCTTTATTTTTTTACTTCAACAGGTACAAGAACAGGTGCAATGCCGTATTTACCATGACCAGCTTGAGTTTGTGGAACTTGATCTCCATCTGTGTTTCCAGACTTATCACCATCAATGTAAAAATCACCTGTATCCCAGAATTCACTTGCTTGCATTCCTTGTTTAAGATCTGGACCATCTATGACAGTTTCATAAAAATCAACATATCGTGAAATAATGGTCTCCACTTCTAATGCTTTTGGCTGTTTTTCATCACCTTCCATATTGCTTAAGTTATTAATCGCGACACGTAAGACAGCAGATACTCCACCTGCAGTATAGGCATCATATTTCATTTCGCCTTTCACAGTTTCATAGGCTTTTGCCTTATTATCCCAAAGCATTTCATCCATTGCTTGATAAACGGTACGAGCAGCATTACGATATTTTTCATCCTTTGTTGCAAGATATGCTGCTGTTAAGCCGCGAACGGCCCCAAGTTGTGCATTTAATGGTGTTTCCTTATCTGCACCTTTACCGAATGTATAGCCTTTTGCAACTAAGCCTGAATCTGTCATCAGTTTATCAATGATAAAATCAGCTTGTTTTTTAATTAATTCAATTGCACGTTTACCTTCAGCTGTATTTAATCCTTCAGCGTCTTCTGCATTTGCATATCCAACTGGAAGACCATCAATTGCACGCTGGAAAATACGAAGTGATTCCATTGTATAGCCTGCATTAAACGTATCTACATAATTTCCTTGCTCTTTACCATTATTTTCAGCTACAAATGCACCTTCTTTTTCATTAAAGTGCATGGCGTCAATATTTTTAAACACATGAAGCAGTACGTCACGGTTAACAGAGTATGGATCGTTTACAGTCACATCGTTTCCTGTATTGTTATCAAGATTTACTTTAGGTGCAGCAGGATAAGGATCACTGTCAAAAAGTGCTCGGAATGATGGCGCGACATTTTTATTTTCTGGACGCTGATCTGTCGTGCCGAAGAATTCAGATGAAGGCCAAAGCATTAACCATTGATCTGTTAAAATACTGCGCGCATCTGTTACTTCTAGTGACTCGGCATTAGGGACGTCTGTATTTCCGTCTTCTTTTACTTGGATTGTATGAGGTAAATAAACATAGCCTTTTGATGGATCATACTGACTTCCAACACTTGCAGGAAGTAATCTCTGATCATTTGCCTTGTAAAATAAGTGATTACGAACGTAATTTAATTTGTTCCAAATTTCCTCTACTAGGATGGCTCCCTGCATACCATCTGCTGAGCTGACACCAATGGCAACGTTTTCACCATGATCATCAGTAGGTGTTTCACCTTCCAATTCTTCATCACCGTCTACAGTATGAAACCCACCCATAAAATCTCCAGCCCATAGAGCTTGTTTTAAGAATGCCCCCCCATATGCTGCTGGATTTAATACTTTATCCATTTTATTACGATCCCATCGAAGCGACTTAAAGTTAACTTGATATTGAGGAACGTATGTATTTTCTTCCCCTGAAGCATAGTTAGAAGTATCTACTTCTTGAATATAATGAGGATCACCTTTTGCATATTCAATAAAGGTTGGAAACATATTCCTATGAATCTCTTCACGAGGATAGCCAACTGCATCAGCTAATTTATAGAAACGCTCTGCTAATAATTCTTGTGATTCTTTCCCCTGCTTTTTAGCTAATTCCTTGACAACCGGACCATTAATTAAATGTAGCCCTAACCCTGATTTTTCTACAACTTCATACATTGCTTCCTCTGAATATTCATACGATTCAATTCCTGCTGTATAATCAAACTTTGTGGGCGAATCTAATTTTTTTGGATCAAGAACATCCAAATCAAGTCCTAGTCCCTCTACTAAGGGTTCTCCTGAAAGTTCAAATTCTGCATAGGCGAACATGTTCCCTGCTGTATCAAACGTATAATCTGTCACAGGTACTCTTACAGAAGCGTTTGTCGCTTTCTTACTTACTTGTTGCTCTTGTTCTGATGTTTTTTCTTCTTTAGCAACTTTCTTATCGCTCGTACATCCAGCAATTAGTACTAAAGTGGATGCAAGTGCGATAGATGACATCACTTTCCATGGCTTGTTTTTCATAATAATATCCCTTCAACATAATAATTTTATCTATCATCATAAAAAAATAAGAAATAAATTGATTAATAGATAATAAACGACTATTTTTTTAACTAATCTATAAAAAATACTTATTAATTAAGAAATATTCTTAAGAAGCCTTTTTGGTATAACAGGCTCTTCTAACTTTTTGTTCTTAAAAGAAAGCTTTTGATCTATTCCAAAATATCGGTCTAAACTGAAAACATAACTACTTTGTATAAAAAATAAAATTGCAAATGCGCTTGTATAAAGGGTCAGACTTATTAAATTCATATTTCCTGAAAGAATAAAATTCACATGCATAAAAAGACAAATAAAAACAGAAGGAATAATCATAAATCCAACGATCAAACATATTCCCAAAATAATTTGCACAATAGGAATGGTATAATTGAAGAACATAACATGATCTAATGCTACATGTTCAATAAAATGCTTGTAAAATTCTGGAACATTTGGTTTTTCTACTGCAGTTAATAAATAATGTTCGATAAAAATACCAGGTTCACTAAACCAGTGTTTTTCACTAATCTTCGTTACACCCGCTAATAGCCATCCTACACCAAAAAGAATACGCATTACAGTTACCAATAATTGCAAGACCACTTTATTAATTAATGTACTCATTATTATCACCTCCTACGAATCTATTAAGATATTCCATAAAGAAAGTGATAATGATTATCATTTTCGTTTTCGTTATAATCTTATACTTAAATGATAATCATTGTCAATCAAAATTGAGTGAAAATTACATAATCTATGCTATAATGACAGATTTAATAGTTTAAAATAGAGTAGTATAAATATAAATTGTAAGAACAAGGAGAAAAAATGGATCGATTTAAAAACGTTTTAATAATTTCTTTTTTAATAGCAAATATTATCGGACTTTGTGTTTGGATTTTTTCTATATTGAAATAGAAAAATTCCTTTATTAACAGCCGCCTTGAAAAGTTAATTTCTTAATGGTGTAACCTTATTCCACTAACCTGAACCGTTATCTGAACAGAAAAAAGAGCGACTTTTCAGTCACTCAAAAAAATTTTTCTTTATAAAAATATATAAAAGCGTTATCTAATTAGAAATTTTGATGTTATTTTCATCAAAGGGTATCATCCAAAGTTCATTCGTCAAAGATAAGCAAAAGGAGGTGTGATACGAATGGCACAAGATGTTCTTTGTGAAGTAAATAACTGTTCTTACTGGGGCAACGGAAACAAATGCAATGCAGATGCTATTTATGTAGTCAGTCATAAAGGCAAACAGGCATCCAGTAGTGAAGAAACGGATTGCAAAACATTTGTTCCAGAAGCATAATTTTCGTTGGGATAGCCTTTTTATGGTTATCCCTCTAATATCTGTAGTATTGATAATAATAATCATTTTCATACATGTTTATGGATATATCTTATTTTTCTAATTTTATTGGAAATAGGAACTGAATAGAAAATATTTATATTAGCTTCCTGTTTACAAAATATACAGGGACTTTTATACAATTTGCTTATTTCTACATGTGGGACGTCAAGACCTTTTAGTGCCTTTTTAACATGGTTTTTACACACCATTACCATATAGAGACCTCACTTTCCTTGATCTATAAATAAATATATGTGCTGTATAAAACATTTATCATCACTCAAATGTTGCTGACATGTACACATTTGAATTTTTATGACAAAAAAAGAGCAGCATTTCAGCCGCTCCGATGTTATCTCTTTCATCTTATTTTCGCTTGAAATACCTAAATCTTAAGCAGATTAAACTCCAATCGCTTCTTGATTAGCATTCGATTCTTTGAATAGCTGTTCCCACTGCTCATATAGGCTTTTAGCTGTCTGATAATCATCGAAATCCGCTTTTAAATCTTCCTGTAATTTCTCTTTTAAATTGCGGCATGATGACTCCCATTCCTCTAAACTTTTTATATCAAAAAGTTTTGAAAACCTTGGTTTCATACTTTCCCAATTAGAATAAATGGTATTACACCATTCCAACAATTCTTCACGGTATTGTAGTTCTTCGTCTAAATCCACATATTTATCTGTATCAACCTCAATCTCCTCTTGATAAGCAGCCCTTTCCATTAATCCTTCATGGAATGGTTGTTCCTCCTCTTCCCATTCCAAACGGTGATCGGAACCGACTTCAATCTCCTCTTGATAAGCATTCGTTTCCAATAATTTTTCATGGTATGGTTTTTCGTCTTCCCATTCCAAACGTTGATTAAAATCGACTTCAATCTCTTCTTGAGAAGCAGCCCTTTCCATTAATCCTTCATGGAATGGTTGTTCCTCTTCCCATTCCAAACGTTGATCAGAATCGACTTTAATCTCTTCTTGATACGCATGCGTTTCTTTGAATAGCTGTTCCCACTGATCATATAGGCTTTTAGCGTTCAGATAATCATCGAAGTCCACGTTTAAATCTGACTGTAATTTCTCTTTTAATTGACGGCATGATCCTTCCCATTCCTCTAAACTCTCCATATCATAGAGCTTGGTAACCTCTGGTTTCATACTTTCCCAATTAGAATAAATGGTATTACACCATTCCAACAAATCATTACGGTATTGTTTTTGTTCTTCCATTTTGAACATTCCCCTCACCAAGGTTATTTATTTTTTCTTATCCTGATTATAAGGACCACAAATTTATACTATGTTCCACAATTGTCCTAGGTTAAGACATTCACCCATAGATAAATAACAACATGACGTCAGTAAGAAAACGAAGTGGGCTATTTCACCTTTTCTAAAAAAGATTTAATCCTAATAAAGTTTATTCAAATTCAAAACTAAGCCGAATTTGTTATAAATAAAACGCCACTCAAGAACAAATAGCTAAATAAAAATGCCCACATCAAGTTGGGCATTTTTTTTAAAAGTTTTTAAATTTAAAAGTGAAAAACTTGTTTCGAGATGAAACCTTCGGAAAGTATTCCCGAAGTCTTCTTTACATAATCTACTTATTGCCATTTAAAACCTTGATCTTAATGTCCAGAAGTTATTTTAATACCTGCAGCCCCTGTAATAATACACATAATCAATAGGACTGTTCTTAAACTTCTAGGTTCTTTAAAGAAGATCATTCCTGCTAAAACACTTCCAACAGAGCCGATACCGGTCCATATTGCATAGGCAGTCCCCACTGGAAGAGAAGTTAATGACAAAGAAAGAAAATAAAAGCTTAAACTCCCAAAAAAAAGACACGCTACAGAGGGGAGCAATTTTTTAAACCCGTCTGCACGTTTCAGGCTTATAACACTACCAATCTCGGCAAATCCGGCAATAAGAAGAAAAAACCAAGCCATTGAATCATCTCCTAACCTTGTATAAATCATATTTTTTCATTAATGTTTAGGTTGTGCAGGACTAATTTTTATTCCAATTATCCCCAATATCATTAAAGTTACAAAAAATACTTTCAGTGGATTAATAGTCTCTCCCCAAAAAAGCATCCCAGTTACTACTGTTCCCACCGTTCCCAGTCCAGTAAAAATGGCGTAACCAGTTCCTAAGGGAATTGAATGTAAAGCTTTTGAAAGTAAAAAGAAACTAAAGAGTATAATAACTACCGTTACTATACTAGGGATAATTTTGGTGAATCCGTGTGAATATTTAAGACCGATCACCCAGACAATTTCCAAAATTCCTGCCATTATGATATAGATCCATGCCATTTGATTGCTCTCTCCTTCGGCATTGACACTTATTATTGAACCACGAAGTTCTCCATATATCGATAAATCGCATAAGCTACCCCATTCTCATCATTTTTAAGGGTTGTCGTTGAACAAACAGCTTTTATGACATCTTTCGCATTTCCCATCGCTACACTGTATCCAACTTTCTGGAACATGGATAAATCATTGTTGCTATCCCCGATTGCCATAGCCTGATCTAAGGAGCCATTCATCATGAAAACCAATCTTTCAAGGGACATCCCTTTTGAAGCTCTTTTACTAGTCATTTCAATGTTATGATCAGCAGATGAAACAACCATCAACTCATCAAACTTTTTGAATTGGTTCCATGCTTCCTCTACTTTCTTTTTATCAAACGAACATGCTAAAATATTATAAAACTCTTCCTCCTGTTTTAAGATATCATGATAGTTTTCAACTAAAACATATCCAAACTGATCAAATTGTCTTTCCGCTATTTCAACTAATTCTTTCATATCTGTATCCAAATCAGCACTTTTCAAACTTTGAATCTCATTATAGAAATGTTCTCTTCCCTCTTTAAGAGTATAAATGGCTTTATCAGTAAACACTTCGTAATAATAATTCCGTTCATCTAACCATTGGAGAATAGATTCGACACGATCTTTAGTTATCGTAATAGAAGAAATGCACTTTCCGCTTTTTGAATGAATGGTTGCGCCATTTGTCCCGATTACAAATGGAGAAATCCCGGCTTTTTCACAAATTGTTTGAACGTCAAAATAAGCCCGTCCTGTTGAAATAACTACTTCAAAGCCTCTATCTTGGGCATATTGAATCGCCTTTATATTTTCTTCACTAATTTCATTCTGGTCGTTTAATAATGTTCCGTCTAAATCTATCGCAATGAAACTCATACTATATATCTCCTTTTCCCATTCTATCTATTAAATTTTCTTTCTAGTTTTTTTACCTGCTTTCAATAAAAATCTAATCAAAAAAGAGAGAGAACTCCCTCATCCGTCTCGATATGTCCTTTTATGGATTGACTATGCTTGAATCCAATTGATTTCCTCTAATTTTGAATGATTTCTCCATTCCTCTGGAAATGGTTGCTCGCAGACAATCACATCGACTTTTTCTAGAGGACAAACTTTACAAAATGTATCGACACCAATTTTAGAGTAATCCGTTAGCAATACAACTTGCTTTGATACCTCGACCATCTTGCGTGAAACTAATGTTTCATGTAAATGATAATTACTAACCCCACTTTGAATAGAAACACCACCAGCTGAAATGAACGCTTTATCAATATTAAATAGATTTAACATTTGTTCAGTGAGACCGCCGCATATAGATTGCTGCTTTGGATCTATTTGACCACCTAGTAATAGAATTTGTCCTGTAAACTTATTTTGATTAAGCGATTCGGTCAACACAGACGACACAGGAAGAGAATTGGTTAAAATCGTAATGTCTTTTTTATTTTCAATACACTGCGCAAATTCAAGCATGGTTGTCCCTACATCAATGACAATCACATCTCCGTTAGAAATGAGTTCTACTGCTTTTTTCCCAACCTTAACTTTCGCTTCTTGATTCACAGTTGTACGCTGTGTGAATGGAGGTTCCTCAAATTGAAAGACTGTTTTAATTGCTCCACCGTAAACTCTCTTTAAAAGTCCTTTTTCCTCTAATATCATCAAATCGCGTCGAATTGATTCCACTGAAACATTAAATTGATCAACTAATTCTATAACTTTTACTTTTCCCGTTTTGTTAAGTTCTTTTAAAATTTCGTTCCTTCTTTCTTCTGGCAAAATAGACATATTTCTTCCCCCGTGGTCATTAATAATTTAAAAAATAATGCATTCTTTTTTCGGTACAAGAATATGAACGCGTGCTCCTTGCTCCAACATTTTCCCTCGGTGGTGAAGATAGTCTACATGGAAAGCTGACTCCTCTGTTTCTACTTCATATCTTAAAACATTCCCTGTCATGGAAACATCTTTAATAAACCCTTTAATGCCCCAGTTCTCCTGTAAATCCAAGCTATCCTCACCAACAGAAACTAATTGTAAAACTTCAGGACGAATGGCGACTTCATTCCCTTTTAATTCTGTGCTTTGAACAAGTTTACGGAAAACTTCCATATTACAAACATTGTAATTTCCGATAAATTTTGCAACAAATGTATTGACTGGAGAGGTATAAATTTCTGATGGAGAACCGGATTGTACAACTTGTCCTTTATTCATGACAAAAATTCGATCAGACATTGTCATTGCTTCTTCCTGATCATGCGTAACAAAAATAGTAGTAATATCTAATTCTTTTTGTATTCTCTTTAATTCTTTTTGCAAACTTTTTCTAATTTTAGCATCCAATGCGCTTAACGGCTCATCCAAAAGCAGTACTTTCGGCTCCATGACAAGCGCACGGGCAAGAGCAACCCTTTGCTGTTGTCCACCAGATAATTGATGAGGATAAGACTCTTCTTTACCTATTAAATCAACCATTTCAATCATCTTTTTTACTCTTGATTTAACATTTTTTACCTTCTTCATTTTAAGGCCGTACGCGATATTATCAAAAACGCTCATATTTGGGAAAAGCGCATAAGACTGAAATACCATACCGACTTCACGCTGACGCGGTGATAAATTAGTAATATCTTTTCCGTCAATTAAGATTGTTCCTGCATCAAGGCCTTCAAGCCCCGCAATGGAACGTAATAATGTACTTTTTCCGCAACCGCTTTGCCCAAGAAGTGTAGCAAATTCACCTTTTTTTAATATTATAGAAATGTCATTTAAAACGACTTGATTTTCATATCCCTTAGTCACTTTGTCGATGGTTACATAGCTCATTATTTTTCACCTTCTAAAGCAGTATTTTTATGACAGTATTGTTTTTTAAAAAATGAAAGAATTCGCTTCTTATTTGACAGGACAGGATTTTTTTCGTTTCTAAACGTAAGTTTTAATACAGTCCCCGTTAACAGTAAAATCATTGAATAATAAGTAATAACAATTGCACTTGTTAAGTGACCGCTGCTGTTTAGTTTGTCGGCAAGATAAATTTGGATGGTTTCAAATCGGCCCCCGACTAGCAAATTGGCAAAAGCAAACTCACTAAATAAAAGAGCGACTGATAATAGGGTAGACACTAAAATACCAGATATAATATTTGGAAACACCACTGTGCGAAACGCCTGGAATTTTGTAGCACCTAGTAATTCAGCCGCATCAACAAGCTGTACAGCATTAAGCGTACGAAGACTGTTACGAATACCTTGATACATAAACGGCAGAATGGTTATGAAATAAGCACCAATTAAAATCCAAGGTGTTCCGGCAATTTGAATCGGTCCATCTGAATATACCTTGATTAATCCAACAGCTCCAACAATGGGAGGAATTCCATAAGGAAGCATAGCTGCTGCTTGAAGCAATCCTTCCCATTTACTGAAATATACTGTGATGATAAAAATAGTCGGAAGCATAATAACAACACTAAGACCTACAGACATGACAATTAAAAACAGCGTTCTTCGAAAAGCATCATAAAACCGTTCATCTTGAAACAATTCAATATACCATTTCATTGTATAACTCTCAGGTAAAATGGTATGATCCCATTTACCGGCAATAGAGAATAATAATGTTCCTACAAGTGGAATTAATAAATACATAACTAGTAATCCCACAATCACTTTATGAAAAGTCAATGAAGATTTCATCGTAAATCCCTCCTAATGCGGCGCATCATTCGTTCATTGAACCACATCGCCCCTATCATGGTCGCTGCTAGAAGAACTCCCAACGCACTGCCTAGCTGCGGCTTCAATGCAACGTCACTAGAAACTAGAGAGGCAATTTGCAATGACAATAAATTATAGTTGCTGCCGACCAATGCATAGGCTGTAGCGTAAGCTCCCATCGCATTCGCAAACAAAATACTGAATGTACCTACAATACTAGGTAAAAGAACAGGAATCCCAATGTGAAACCAAAATGATAATGTTGACCCTCCTAATAATGAAGAGGCTTCTTTCCATTGTTGCTTAATTCCTTGATAAGACGGGTAGATGAGCATAACAGCAAGCGGAATTTGAAAATAAATATAAACAAGAATGAGGCCTGTCCATGAATATAAATTAAAATCTGCAAATACATCCCAACCAATCTTAGAAAAAAGCAATGTAAACAACCCATTGTTTCCAAGTAAAATAATATATGAAAATGAAAGAGGAATCCCCTCAAAGTTCGACGTCATATTGGCAATCATCAGTAAACGATTTTGTATTTTTTGTGAGAACTTTGTAAACGAATAAGCTGCAATGACAGCTATAATCACAGAAGTTATAGCAGCAAATAAGGAAATGACAAGGCTATTTTGAATGGCTTGTAAGTAAAATTTACTTTTAAATATGGTTGTATATTGATCAATCGTAACTTGAATTCCATCGTCTGCATAAAAACTATTTTTAATCATTGCCACTAATGGCCCCAGTTCAAATCCAATCACAAGCATAACAAATGGCAGTAAAAGAGCTAATAAGTAAATTTTTTGTTTTTTTATTTTTCGCAAGACTTCTCGCTCCTCTATGTTCACTAACAATTTGGGAATTGGTTTAACATTACGTTCGTTAAACCAATTCCAGTCAACCTTCATTCTAATGTTGAAGAGGGTATCTTTTCTAAATGGAAATTTTTCCTTTAAGACCTGGCAATTGATATGAAATCATTTTTTTGGACGGCTCAATATTTAAAAGTTCACAAACTAGTGGTGCAAAAGCTAATTGCGGAACCACTTCACTGTAGACGCCAGGCTCAACTTTTGGACTAATGATAAAGAGCGGTACATCACGCTCACCATCAGTTGTGCCGCCATGGTTGCCATATTCACTCATTCCATGATCAGATGTAATTAAAATGTGGTAACCTTCTTTGATCCAAATTGGCAAAAGTTGTGCCAACAAGCTTCCCATTTTTAAGATTTGTTCACGATATTCTTTCGATTCTGAACCGAAAATTTCCCCTTTTACATCTACACCGAGCGGATGGATATATAAAAAGTGCGGGTCATACTTTCTGCGCAAGGCTTCTGCGTCCATTAACACATGACTATCTGGATAGTCATCGTCCCAATAGAATTTTCCATATTGAATCGGCTTAGACTCATCCTCCTGCTCACGATCTTCAATAAAATGGAATGGCGCCCGATTATAAAGTTCGCTTACCCAGTAATACGATACCGTTCCGTTCCTTAAGCCGTTTTCTTTCGTAAGATGAAAGAGACTTTTCTCGGTAGATAAGCGAACGGCTTGATTGGACGTAATTCCGTTCACTGAAGCCGGTGTACCTGTTAGTAACACTTCATATAATGGGCGGGAAAGACTTGGGAGTTCCGACTTTACTTTGTATAGTGCCGCCTGATTTGTTTCAACTAGATGTTGAATAAATCCAAGAGCCTCACATGCTTTATCATATCTCATACCATCAACAACAATTGCTATTACTTTATTTGACATGGACTAACACCTCTTCTTGCCAAAGCTGCGGTAAATTTTTAGCCGTTTCTTCCCATGCTTTGTAATCTTCAATTGGTTTTGCATTTTTGTACTGTTCTTCTGGAACCATTTTTTCAGCTACTTCTTTCGGAAGTTCTACATCGCGAATTGGACGGGCAAACCCTTTAGCTAAGTTAATTTGTCCTTCATCACTTAAGATATATTCTCTAGTTGCCATCGCTGCATGCGGATGCTTTGCAAATTTGTTAATAATAGTTGCGTAGCCGCTTACGACTGAACCTTCTCTAGGAATGGTTACTTCAAATTGATCACGTTTAATTTGATTAGCGTAACCAAGGGCATTGAAATCCCAAACAAGGGCAACTTCCACTTCCCCTTTTTCGATGTTAGCCGGCTTGGCATCAGTTAAGCTAAGGCGGCCTTGCTTGGCAAGCTTAGCAAAATAGTCAATTCCTGGTTGGAGATTTGTTTCATCACCGCCGTAAGCGATGGCGGCTGCAAGAACGGCCATTTGGTTCTGTGTACCACGCTGAACATCTCCAACTGTTACTTTATAATCTCCTTTTAATATGTCATCCCAAGATTTTGGCGGGTTATCTACTAATTCTTTATTAGTAAAGAATGCAATTGTTCCTTGGTAGCCAACAACCCAATCCCCGTTGTCATCTTTTGCCCAGTCAGGTACCTCGTCCCAATAGGAAGTTTTATATGGAATCGTTAATTCTTTTTGTTCTGCGATTGGCCCAAAGGAAATCCCTACATCGCCGATATCAGCTGTTGCATTCTCTCCTTCAGATTCCATTTTGGCAATCTCTTCGGCACTGGATAAATCTGTATCATTGTGTTCCAATGTATATTTTTTCATCACTTCATTCCACGTTTCTCCCCAGTTAGCCCATGAATCAGGCATACCGACACTATTAATTGTTCCCTCTTCTTTTGCCTTTGTTTCAATTTCTTTCATGGTTAACGAACTTGGATCCTTAACAACTGGAGCAGCCTCTTCTTTAGTAGCTCCACAAGCAGCTAATCCTAGTACACTCACTCCTAACATCACAGCTTGAATAGACTTGTAACAATTCTTCTTGAATGTGTAATTCATAAAAAGTGCCTCCATTTAGTGTGGAATTTTTAATGTTTATTACTGTTTGTTACAGATTAATCATAATTGGACAATGTTAATTCCACATAAATCCAACGTAAAGATTTTGTAAATCAGTATGTAAATGACTACATAAATGAAGCACCGTTTACGCGGTGCTTTCTTGTATAATGCCCACAACAAGTCGGACATTTTTGATTATAAAAATTAAGGTATATAAATCGGCAAAAAAAACACACAATAATTTTGGAAATGAAAACTTTTTATGTCTGCAGAAAATAGAGAATGGAATCAACCGTGAAAAAAAAATAGAGCTATTTATCAGCTCTAAGTTTTTATTCATGATTAAATTTTTTATTGGCAATCCAATAATTCGTTACCAAGAGTATCAGCAAAATACAAACAATTGTTAATAGTACATTGACTATTTCGTTAAAATTTACCGAACCTGTGATTAGAGATTCCATTGCATGTTTACTCATACTGGCTGGATTTACATAATCAATTGCTGGATTCAAACCGACGATAATTCTGCAACCCAAAAGGTAAACAATTGAAATTAACGCGATAATACCTTGACTGTGAAAAATAGTACTAATCATTGTTGTAAAAGATACGATATATAGAACCCATACAAGATAAAATAATAGTGCAGCAATCATGTCTAAAAATGGAACATCTTCGAAAAGATAATTTACGTATAGATAAGAAGAAAGGTATCCAATAGTTACACTAAAAGCTATTATCAAATAATTTGATACAATTTTTCCACCGATATATGAAAAAACAGTAACAGGTCGTGTTAAGATAAAGGCCAACATACCATTTGATTTATCTGATTGAATAATCCCCATCATTGAGATAACAATAATCATAATCCCAAGCTGATCAAATTGGGACCCTAACGTGGTGGCTAGTACTTCTCCTCCTTTTTGAGCTGCCACACTCGGATCAATTGTAATGCCTGTCCCTCCTCCTAACGATTCCAAAATTGATGGCAAGTAATAAGTAACTATTGGCTGAGTTATCCCTAAAAAGAGAAAGACAATCGGCAGCCAAATAACTTTAAAATCACGTACCATTTGAACAAATTCTTTTTTTATTAATACAGTAAAATTATTCAATTTCACACCACCAATTTTAAAAATATTTCTTCTAAAGTATCATTATTGATTTCAAATTTTACGATGTCCACGTCGTGAGAGAGTGCATTCATCAGTAGCATATTTTTGTTTTTTTGGATGTTTTCAACTTTTATTTGGACTTTATTCCCTATGACCTCGACTTCCTTCACATAAGGTAATTTTTTTATCATGCCAATCCATTTTTGATCCTTCGATATGATTTCTAAATTTAATTTATTTTCGTTATTTCGGTTCAACAGTTCAGTGATTGTTGTATCTTCAATTTTTGTTCCATTTTTAATGATTACAAATCGTTCACATATTTCTTCTGCATCGCCTAATATATGGGTTGATAATAAAATAGTAGTATCTTTTTTTATTTCTTCGATCAGGTTTAACACTTCTCTTCGCCCAATTGGATCTAATGCAGATACTGGCTCATCCATGACAATAAGTGAAGGCTTATGTAATAGTGCTTGTGCAATACCAAGTCTCTGTTTCATTCCACCAGAAAATGTGCCGACTTTTGAGTCTTCTTCACCTTCTAGTCCGACTTTTGCTAAAATTTCAGGTATCCAGTTCGATAATTCTTCTTTTAGCATTCCAGAAAGTTGACCCATAAACGTAAGAGTTTCTTTCGCTGTCATCCATTGAAAAAAGTTAGGGTACTGTGGTAGGTAACCAATTTCCCTTTTCATTTTCGATATTTTTTTCCCATTCAACAAAACTTCACCAGAGTCTGAATTGATAATATCTGAAATCACTTTTATTAATGTGGACTTCCCTGCCCCATTCGGACCGATTAATCCGACACATTCTCCTGAATTCAGTTCCATCGAAAAATTATTGACAGCAATTTTTCCTTTAAATTTTTTCGTAACATTTTTGATTTCTAATTTCATATGCTCTCACTATCCTTTCTCCCTATGGTGAAGTACAGAATTGGTCCAAGTGTATTGGCAAATAGAATAATTAGCACCCATGGGAGCACATTTTTTCTTGTTTTTCTATGTCGGTATAAATCCATTAAGGCAATTAAAATTAATATCGTACTTACTACAATAACTGGCATTATTATAGGTAGAAAGGCCATAAAATCAATATCCTTTAGGTCACCCAGATCATATTGCAGCTTCATTTCCATCATTCCCTTCAATCTCATTCTCATTCTTAATAATGATAACTTAGTTACAGGTGTGTTGCAATAGCTATTCTCATTATTTATAATGAGATTAAAATTAAACATTGAATGAGGTGAAATTGTGAGTAACAAAATTGACGTTATCATGCATCCAGTAAGAATGAAAATTTGCCAAGCATTAATGAGAAATAAAGAAAATGGACTCACACCCTTAGAAATGGTAAAAATCATTAAAGATGTGCCTCAATCAAGTCTATATAGGCATATTCAAACCATGGTGGATTCTGGTGTCATCCACGTTATTAATGAAAAAAAGGTGAAATCTGTTTCCGAAAAATATTATGCTTTAAATGAAGAAGAGGCAAGAATTGACGTAGAGGAATGGAAAAAGGCTTCTAACGAGGAAAAATTAACCTACTTTTCCTATTATCAATTATTACTTATGACTCAATATCAAGATTATCTTAAGAAATTAGGAGAACAAAACTGCCAAGAGGACCTTGCTGCTTTTTCTGTAGTGGAATTAAAGATTGATGAGGAACACTTTATCCAATTTCAAAACGAATTAAACGATTTATTGACTAAATACTACAATACTACGAGCAAGAAAACAGAGTCGCCGGTTCGAACAATTGCTTTTACAATTATTCCAGATGCTTAACAGAAGTTATCATTGACCATTATCTAAATGGTTCTAGAATACATTTGTTCTTAAATAACATGCTCAGTTGGAAGAAGAAGGAAATAGGGATATTGGTCTATCTAACCCCAAAAAACTTAGTACTTTACACTCGTTGACTAAAATACAAGTTTAAACGATAATGATAATCGTTATCAATGATAATAATTATCAATTATTTAGGGGGCTTTATTATGTTTATTAAATTTTTAAAGGAAAATCGTTTTGTCTCACTGCTACTTACTTTACTTCGACTCTATCTTGGTTGGCAGTGGTTAAATGCTGGTTGGGGAAAAATCTCTAGTGGAAAATTTGATGCAAGCGGCTTTTTGTATGGAGCCGTAAAAAATATGTCTGGTGAACACCCTGCTGTTCAACCTTGGTGGGGGAATTTTTTAAAAGAGGTAGCATTACCGTATGTTGATCTTTTTAATGTAATCGTTCCTTGGGGGGAATTTTTAGTAGATCTTGGATTAATTTTAGGTATTTTCACCACATTTTCTATACTAATGGGGCTTACAATGAACTTTGCTTATATGTTCTCTGGAACAACCAGTACAAATCCACAAATGGTTTTGCTAGGAATGTTTATTCTAGTTGCTGGACTAAATGCAGGAAAAATTGGTTTGGATCGATGGTCCATACCGTTTTTAAAAAGATTATTTTTAAAAAAAGCAGAGAAAGAACAATTTCCTCAAAGCGCTTAAAGGTTGTTTGAACAGACCATCAACAAGAGGTGTTGATGGTCTACTTGTTGAATAAACCTGCTTCTTTAGTACAAAAAAGAAAAAGATCCGCCGAGGCAGCCCTACATTAGCAGAAGAAAATTACATACTTGTTTCTTTTTCTACTATTCTTTGTTTATGTTCAAGATACCCACTAATTTTTACTGATTTATTTTTATAAATAGAACGCAAATTCATATCAATCAGTGACCCAGCAATTAACCCTAAAAAAACAACGGTTATAGAAAATACATCCGATCTTAAAGCAAAAAACAGAGCCACAACACATAAGGTTATACTAAAGAAAAATTCACTAACTAAAAAATGTATTTTTTCCATATTAGCACACTCCTTAATATTTTTAATAAACTATAAGTTCTTTGATAAACGTCCGTTTCCTTCTTTTTTTTGAATTATCCTACTTCTTTTAAAAAAATAAGTCTTTTCTCCTTGTTGAAGCAAAGCACCCAGTTAGTTAATGGCAGCTCGCTTCAAGTTACTTTGGAAAATCTCAACTGGTACTCTGAAGTATCTCATTGGGAATCCATTTCTGAAGACAAAATCAGCGATTTGCCTAAAAATACGAAAAACGTCTGCTTTATAAGCAAACGTTCTTTGGAGGTAAGACTTTATAAATATTTGGATTGGGTGTAGTAATAATATATGTACAAGATATTAAAACTGAATAGGCAAGTGCTGAGCTAACTGAAAAAAAAGTTCACCAAAACCAATTCATGGACCATACACCTTCATGAGTTATAGTTTCAACCAAAAAAGCCCTTATAGGGCTTTTTTTAGTTAAGAATAATTTTTTTTCTTAGAAACAGATTACTGCTCCTACGATGATTAACAAGATAAACAATACAACAATTAAAGCAAAGCCGCCGCCATAGCCGCAGCCGACACCGCCGTAGCCATAGCCACCGCAACCACCATAACCAAACATATTAAAGCCCTCCTTTAGGATTATTCTTTACAATCTATGTTAAGAAATTAAATTTGGGAAGGGCTTTTTCACTAGGTCTTTTACGAGACAACTTCTTTACCTATTACGAAACCCGCTATAGGTAGCGAATAGCTAATTTATTTAAAATCTAAATAATTATGAAAAAAACCATTCGGCCATTTTTTGTCGAGTAGATATAGGACGTAAGCCGTTACTTTTGTCCAATGGTTGCATTTATTATAGTAATTGCTTGTAAAAGCGCTTTGATAAAGGTTTTTTAACCATTTTTCAGGAAAATACACTAATTGGACCATGTGGAGGTTATTGAATGGCAGTAAAAAAGAAAGACAAGTTCTTTAATCATTTAAATAACATTTCTTTAAATTTAAAAGAAAGTGCGAACTACTTTGCTGACTACAAGTTAAAAAATGTTAGTGATCTTAAAATTTTTTCCGAAACGATGAAAGAATTTGAATCAAATGGAGATGCAATGGTTCATGACCTGATTAGGGATCTAAATAATGCCTTTATCACTCCATTTGAGCGTGAAGATATTTTGGCTCTTTCCATCAGCTTGGATGATATTTTGGACGGTTTATACCATACAGCTGCCCTATTTGAAATGTACTCTATTATTGAAATGGACTATTATACGCTTCAATTTGTTGATGAGATTAAAAATTGTGCCGCGGAAATTGACGCAGCGATTGAACTGCTTTCCACAAAGAAATTGCTTCTTATAAGAGAACACGCAATCAAAATCAAAGAAATTGAGTCGAATTGCGACCATATTCTGCGTGCATCCATTAAACATTTGTTTACCGCTGAACTTGACCCTATCCGAATTATTAAATACAAGCAAATCTATGAAGGTCTAGAAGAAATCGCGAACTGCTGTCAAGCAGTGGCGAATTCGTTTGAAACCATTATTATGAAGAATGCGTAACACACTTCATCCTCCAGAAAGTAATTTGTTCCTCCATATTGCACTTTATCCCAAGAAAAAAAGCCTCAAACCTGAGGCTAATTTTTTTTTGTACGTTTATCGTATAGATAGTAAAGTCATTTGTTGACCCCTTTTTCCTTCAAGTGTTAGGGTCACTTTTTCCCCTTGATGTTCAAATAATTCATTTAACATGCTGCCTGTTGCTTTGGCAGCATACGTAATCCCATTAGATGTGATAAACCGAAACGTTCCTTGAGGGTCCACCCCTCCTATATTTGCTGTAACTTTGATTTGATTCGTAGCAGCTGCTGTTGCGGCAGGGATTTTGATTTCTTGGCCAATTTTCAACTTTGCTGAATCTACGGTTGGATTTAGTTCTTGAATCGATGAGATCGAGATCGATAGGGCTTTACTGATTTTTGTAAACGTGTCACCGGGCTTAACCACATACACTGATGGACTTGGTTTTGTTGTTGCTGGCAGGTTAGTAGTTAAATAGGTTTCACTCACATACGCTGCTTTGCCTTTGAAATTAATCTGAGCCCAACCATTTATAGATGATTTGACAGAAACAAGATCGTTTAATCGTAACGTACCTATTACAGCACTGCTCGTAGTGGCAGCGTCTCTCACTCTCAAGGAAGTGGCCGTTACATACATGGGTTTGGCTTGAGTGATCGCTGGTTTCGTCGTTTCTTCTGGTGTGGTAAGATAATTGGCACTCACAAAACAAACTCTTCCTTTGATCAGAATGCCAGCCCAGCCGTTTTCTATGAAGGAGACCTTCACTACATCCCCTTGTATATATTTTCCGATGACACTGCTTTCTGTCGTCGGGTGTGACCGAACATTTAGTGTGGTGGCGGTAACCGTTCTGTTATGTACTTTTGGTAAAAGAATTTTTTTACCGTTAATGGAAGTTCGTCCATTGGCCTCTATTATTTCTTGTGCTGTTACTCCATGTGCTGCAGCAATCTCTTCGATTTTTTCACCGTTTTTTACCTGATAGGTATATTCCTGAATAAAGGCTGCATTTGATGTGCTTGCAAAAAAGCTAAGGACGACGGTAAAAATACCCGTCACAACAAGTTTTTTTACTGGGCTGGTTTGTATCCATTGGTTCACCTGTGACACATATGTATTCCAATTGGCACGAATATCTTGTAGGAATCCTTTGACATCTAATACATTTCGAATATCAAAATAATGGACGCGTTGATCATATTCGCGTTTTTCCATCCTTGAAGTGAACTCTGGGACAGGTTTGGTTGGCTTGCTTTTTCCGTGGGTTTCTTTCCTGATTCGTGTTAATTCACCATTTTCAAATAATTCTTTTGTCATAATAACTTGTTCTCCTATTTCCTGTTTTAGGGTCATTCATTTGTTGTCATTTAAGAAAAATGGACGATTATGTATTTTTATTAAGGCAGACGATCAAGGTTAACACTAAATGTGGCCCATGACAATATACCTCCCCTTTGTATATTTCGACATTTTCCATCATTTTCTGTCCCAATTTTCGTTAGTTTTTCAGAAATATACGAAAATACTGGAGACTAACTCCATCACTATGACAAATTTTTCAAAGGCATTCCCCTATCTATTTGCATACGTATATATAGAATGGAGTGAAATACAGTGAATGCTCAAACAGAAAATACAAAAGAAACCAAGGAAAATAGTAATTCTGACAAGACGGAACTGATTTCACAACTTGAAAAACAAGTCTCCGTTGCCGTCTGGATTCAATTTATTGGTCAGATCATGGAGGCATTTTATTTATCTAAGATTATGTTAATTGATGAGGAAGTCCGATCGGATGCTAATGAAAGACAAATATTACTGGGAGCATGGATTCAAACCATGGGCCAATTTTTAGAAAGTATTGGTACGACGAAACAAGTATTAACGGATGAGGAAAGGCTCACGTTGGAAGCTCAAGAAATCACCAATTTGGGAGATTGGTTACAATCCTTAGGGCTTGTATTAGAATCAAATGCAGGTACGCAAATTATTCTGGAGGAAAAAAAGAAAGAATTGGTACCGACCGAGGAGTTCTTGCCATAACTGTTATTTATTTGTTGAAGTTTGAAGACTTACATTGTTACATGGCTAAACAACTACATTGAAAAAAGGAATGGGTTGGAAATGAATCAATCTGAAATGCTCTTGTTTAATGAAAATGATAAAAGACGGATATTCTTGCATCCTCATGCTTTTTATCACCATTTTTACTATGGGGGACCACATTTCGGCGCCCCTTTCTGGGGAGGGTTTACGGGTGGAATGATGGGCGGCCATCATTTATCTCCATATGGTTACAGTTCCCCTTATTATGGATATGGTTATCCTGGATATTATTCTTATTATTAGTTTAATGACTTTTTTAACTGCCAGGTGCAAGAAATTATAGTTGAAAAAGGGGTTGCGGCTGCAACTCCTTTTCTAATTCCACTAACGGCAGTTTAGTTTATTAAGAATCTTCCATTTGTTTAATTAAGTGCCAGCTCATGGTATAATGAGTAACTTAGGATAATTACTACTTTTACTTAGAATTGAACGGATGCCAAGAAAAGCCTCCGCCTAGCGATAAAATATGGAGGTGTAATAGAATGAATAAACGATGGACGATTGATAAAATTAAAGAATTTGTTGAGAACCATTCAGAAAGTAAGTTGCTAACGACGGAATATCAAGGTTTTTCTCAAAAGTTACTATTTAAATGTGCATGTGGCAGCAACTTTGAAAAAACATTTACGAAATTTAAAAATAATGACCAACGTAAATGTGACGTGTGCCAACCTCCAAAAGCGACACGATAACGTATAGCGAATAAACGAAGTGCCAATTTCTATTAAAGAGAAGTTGGCACTATTTTTATTTTATAGGAGAATAAAAGTGGATTTCACTAAAGGGGAAGTTTAGACGAATATTCCTTTTTAAACTACCGGTGGCAAGAGTTAAAGATCGGAGCTGCCATATTGGCGGCTTTTCTTATTGAACGAATGGATTAGGATGCTTCTGTCATAAGTTTCCTAATCTTCGAACGGAATAATCGTTTGTAAGTTTTTTATTAAGATAATATTTAAAAAAACGGTATGAAATGACTATATAAAATAGATATAAATTGCCGTTGATTGGAAAAAATATAGATTTTATCCCTTTTTAAATCGAAAGTCCTATTCTAAATTAACTGTCTATCGACTACCAGACTATTTTTCTATTTACAATATCTTCATATTCAATTAATAAATCCCATTTATAATCAAAGCCGTGGTAAAGATATGTAATCTGAGAGGGGAATATGAAGCATGACAAATGAGAGATCTTTGGATCAATTAATTAAGAATTTTAACGAACAAAATTTGCAAAAGAATATTGACCGCCGCAGCTTTCTTCATGGAGCCGGCAAGATTGCGGGGCTGTCCCTAGGGTTGGCTATTGCTCAATCAATGGGAGGATTTAAAGTAGATGCTGCTCCGAATTTCAGCGAATATCCTTTTACTCTTGGTGTTGCTTCTGGCGATCCGCAATCTGACAGTGTCGTTTTATGGACAAGGTTAGCTCCAGATCCGTTAAATGGCGGAGGAATGCCCTCTCATATCGTTCCCGTCAATTGGGAGCTTGCATCAGATGAAAACTTCCGCAGCGTTATCAAACGAGGAACAGAACATGCTTCTCCTGCCCTCGCCCATTCTGTCCATGTAGAAGTGAGCGGCCTGAAGGCGAATACGGTTTATTATTACCGTTTCAAGACCGGAAATGAACTAAGCCCTGTTGGAAAAACAAAAACCCTTCCTGCCGCAGGTGCCAGTGTAGCAAGCATGACGTTCGCATTCGCTTCCTGCCAGCAGTATGAACACGGGTATTATACTGCATACAAGCATATGGCGAAAGAAGATCTCGATCTTGTGTTCCACGTTGGCGATTACATATATGAATACGGTACGAACGAGTATCTTTCTCCCACAGGCAATGTCCGTGCCCACAAAGGCGATGAAATTATCGCGCTTGAAGATTACCGCACTCGCCATGCCCAATATCGTTCAGATGAACATCTAAAGGCTGCACACGCTGCATTCCCGTGGGTTGTTACATGGGATGACCATGAAGTGGAAAACAACTACGCAAATGTCATTCCAGAAAAAGACCAGTCTGTTGAAGAGTTTATCAAGCGCCGTGCCGCTGCTTACCAGGCTTATTACGAGCACATGCCGCTTCGCAGGTCGTCATTGCCGCACGACGGAGGCATGCAATTATACAGGGATTTCACGTATGGTGATTTGGCGAACTTCTATGTTCTTGATACACGCCAGTACCGTGATGACCAGGCGAATGGTGATGGAACGAAAGCTCATACACCGGAATCCTTGGATCCAAAGCGCACTCTTCTTGGAACTGAACAAGAAAAATGGCTGCTTGGCAATCTAGGAAACTCGAAATCTCATTGGAACGTCCTTGCCCAGCAGATTTTCTTTGCGCAGCGCAAATCCGGTAGCAGCACGGCTCCGAAATACAGCATGGATTCATGGGATGGCTATCCGGCCGCACGAGAGCGCGTTACGGATTTCGTCGCTGGGCATAACATCAACAACGTAATCGTCATTACTGGAGATGTCCATGCAAGCTGGGCTTCTAACCTGACAACGGATTACAACAATCCAGACGCTCCGATTTTTGGAGCAGAGTTTGTGGGTACATCGATTACGACAGGAGGAAACGGATCGGATTTGCGTGCAGACACAGCCAAAACTTTAGCTGATAACCCGCACATCAAATTCTTTAATAATTACCGCGGTTACGTTCGCTGCCAGGTCACTCCGCAACAATGGCGTGCAGATTACCGTGTCGTTCCATTCGTAACTGAGCCGGGAGCAGATATTTCAACAAGAGCGTCATTTGTTTATGAGAAAGACCAGAAAGGGATAAAGGAAATTGCAGCCACCACGGTGCCTATGGGTATCAAAATGTCTGCAGAAGTCGAAGAAGACCGCCACAAAGCCCACGAACGTGCGCATGAAATCCAAATGGAGAAAAAGCGCAAACGCGAAGCCGTTCCAAATTAATTAAGATCATACCTGTAGAACAGCAGGCTTTTAATAAGAAGGATACAAAATAGAATCGTCTATTTTGTATCCTTTTTATTTTGAGTCATAATATCGTAGTTATTCCTAGCGTACAAAGATTCAAACTTTGAAATAAGAAATTTTTACGGTATTGATTCAAAGATAGTGAAAGAATGGGATTTTTTTGCACCTGTCAGTTGAAGAGACAATAGTAATAATTTTAAGCTTTTTGGTAAATTTTAAAATAAAAACTGTTGAAATTGGGTGTTCCTATTGCGTGTTTTTTTGTGCCTAACTCTGGTACTTTGCTGCTGGAAATTTGGAGATCTAAAAAATTGGAGAAAATATTATCCCACTATTTTATACCTGATTGTAAATAATTTATTATATAGCTTCTTTGTTAACGGAAAATATTTTCTATGGAAGTTGGAACCTGATTTTTTATTAAACCATGCCTTTTCAGTATTAATTCAAACCTTTATCAATTTTCCATGTATTGTCATACTATTTTTGTCCTATTTACCTAAAAATTGGAAGAATCAAATAATGTATTTACTCATATCGGGAGTAATTCTTGTTTGTATCGAAGGGATAATGTTTATTGGTGGAAAAATCACCTATCATAACGGTTGGAACTTCTGGTGGTCAATCGCCTTTAATTTCTTGTGGGTTATTATGTTGAGATTTCATTACCTTAAGCCGATTCCAGCTTGGTTGGTTTCTTTTTTATTGACAGCTTTTTTTGTCATTTATTTTCATGTTCCGTTGCCTTAACACAAGTAAACAACGAAAAAAGATTTTTACCGTTGATTTCAGACTTTATAAAAATTTAATACTTAATCACACCGAACTTATTGTAGGTGCATAACATGCCTATATGTTTATTTTGATACCTAATAAGAGGTGAAGAAATTAATGGCTTCCTATATGGATTATACATCTCCATCAACTCAATACACTTTTGACGTAAACAAAAGCCCCCTGTTCATAAAAGATAACCAAAACTATATTAATGTATTAGGTATTAAACAGTTGAATACACTGGAAAATGTGTCTCTGCTGGACATTTTCCTAAGTACTAATAATGTTGTAGAACCGCACTATCACCAAAATGCAGCCGAGCTAGTCTATTGTATTTCAGGTACTGCTACAGTATCCATCCTGAACCCCTTTACAAAACAGATACTCAATTACACGATTACTCCTGGACAAGTGGCGAACGTTCCTCAAGGTTGGTGGCATTATGAAGTAGCTGCGGTTGATAACACTCATCTATTGGCTATTTTTAATGCACCAACTCCAGAAGTAATTTTAGGATCTGACATTTTAAAATTTACTCCTGCAAACATCATGTCGCATACCTATTGTCTTGATGAAACTCAATGGAAACAAGTAACTGCACCTGTAAAACCCTCAACATATATAGGTCCATACAAGGACTGCAACAAAGCAAGAGAAAATATACCTCATCAAAATGTACATCAACCGTATCAACAGCCCCAATATCCACAATACCCACAAACACCATACGCTCCTCAGTATCATCGATATCGGTGATAGCAGAGAGACCATTACAACCATAACTGGGACGAAGACCGCTTCGAATCTTGAAGGGGTCTTTAAATGTTTTTATAGATGGGCTGATCTAACTAATGATGTAGTTAGATTTTTTTGCTTTGGGCATACCCCTACTCAAGTTTACTGGTATAAGAGAGTGATAGTTTGGCAATAATGATGATAGTTCCATATTCGAGGGGGTTATGAGGGTGAAGGAGAATAGGTTGTTATTGTCAGAGTTTGCGAGTGAGGAAGGTTTTGAGCTTAACAGCTATCTTACCAGTTTGTTTGAATATTTTTCTAGTTTGACAAAAAATGAAGGTACGAAGATCGAGCCAACCCCTTAATTTGTGAGGAGTGGCTTTTTTTGTGTGTTTATTTTACTGTGTTGGGGGATGAGAATGGGGTTTCAGGCATTTTTGGATTTTATTCTGGCAAACCTCCAAATTGTGGATTCCGCCGATTAGTGGAGGAATTCCGCTGATTTGTGGAGTTATTCCGCCAAACTGCGATGGGATTCCGCCAACTTTGGCTACTATTCCGCCAAACCCCTTTTTAGTTGCCTTTTTTAAGAAGAATTCTGCCTAGATTAGGGTCATTTTAGGTTTGGAGTCCCCTACGGAGTTGGGATTCCGCCAGTTTGGTCAGAGATTCCACCGATTTCCGGATTTATACTGGCAACCAGTGGATTCATTCCATGGTTCACTGTCCACTTTTCATAGTTTACTGTCCACTTCTTTAACTTTACTGTCCATCTTTGATTTTTACTGGCCACTTCTATCAACTTACTGTCCATTTTCCCCTATTTACTATCCACTCTCCCTCCATTCAACCTCAAACTCCCCAAAAAGCCAGGCGCCCGACTGGCTCAGGTAACTTTTTTTCTACTTTTTCCATTCGACCAGTCTAATTTCAAAACCTAAAACCATTAAAGTTACCTTTTTTTATTAAAACCCTGCCACAGTCTGAACTTTGGTGTCAGGCACCACGACGCTGGAAGGAGTATTGGTGTCAGGCACCACGACGCTGGAAGGAGTATTGGTGTCAGGCACCACGATAATTGCTTTGAGATGAATTGCGGTGCGATGGAGTTTTCGCAAACTTTTCTTATTCGGCGAGGGCGTTTTTGGGTTCATTTTTCAAAAATGTGTTTTGGATTGAGGCTTGCCTTCCTCTTTGGGTGATTTTTTGGGTATAATAGTGGAATATGGATTTTTTGGAGGGGGTTGTGGCTTTGGAGTCGACGCCTGCAAGTGAACGGATTGAGCTTTTTGGGGATCAGGTGCGGGAATTGCTGCACCCGACGGTGACGGAGGATGCGAAGCTGGTTCAGAAGGGTTTGATGCTGTACCGGCAAGGGCTGGTGAAGCAGTTACAGATATGGAATGAGCAGATTACGGCGACGGTCCAGGATGTGACGCCTTGTTATGTGAAGTTGAATTTTGAGTTTTTGTCGCAGAGTGAGTGCTCGTGCCCGACTGAGGGGTTTTGCCGTCATCAGATGGCGGTGTTTTTGAGTGCTTATTCTCGGGTTGGCAGTGTGGCGGATTGGGTCGCTGAGTGGCGGGAGCCGATGCGTGAGTCGAAGGCGGTTTCGGACTGGGGGCTGCAGACGGCGAAGGATTTGATTAAGGCGAATGGGGTGTCGAAGCCGGATTATGGGCGTTGGGTTCATTCGTTTGAGGTGAGTTTTGATACGCTGCTGGCAACGAAGAAGTATACGAGTCCGTATGTGATTCCGGAGTTGTTTGGGATTTATGAGCGCCGAATTCATGCAAGTGCGCCGGTTGAGCAGGAATGGCGTTTGCTGTATGAGTTGGTTGGGATTGTGGTTTCGTTTCGGAAGCTGGCTCGACTGAGTGAGCAGCTTGGGCATGATGAGGATATGGTTAAGCGGGCTTATTTGCATTTGTTCCATAATTTGATGGATGATGCGGAGGAGCTCTCGATGAAGATTGGCGTGCAGTCGCTGCCGTTTGATTTTGATGAGTTTGTCGATAAGTTACGGGAGGATACGTTTGAGCTGTTGACGTGTACGCAGGGTTTGGCGTATGAACGGATATTCTTGTATCGGTTGTTGTGGATTCATTTTTTCAAGAAGAAGGCGTGGCGTGAGGAAGAGCTGGTGAAGATTCAGTCGCGGATGAAGGGGCTGAAGGATTGGGAGAGCCCTGCGTCGCTGCTGCTAGCAGGGATTCATTTGAATTTCTTGCTTGGCGATGATGAGGCGGCGTTGAAGTTGACGGGTCCGTTTGGCGATGAGGAGATTGCACCTTATTTGGTGTATTGGATTGAGTATTTGTCGGGGCTGAAGGCGTGGAAGCGGGTTGGCCCGGTAATTGAGTTGTTTTTGCAAAAAGTGAAGGGCTATTTGGAGTGGCTTGGCGGTTATCATAGTTGTGCGACGTTTGTGCGGAATGCGCTGCGGGCGGTGGCGCCTTATTGCGCGGAGAGTGACCGGGTGGATTTGTATGAGCGGGCGATGCTTTCGATGCTCCCCTTTAGTTTTGGGGATTATGAGTTTGTGCTGTTTGAGCGCGGGCAGTATGACCGCTGGGGTGAACTGCAGGCGTTTGTGGGCTTGGATTATTATGAGTTGCCGAAGGACCGTTTGAAGCTTGTGGAGAAGGAGCGGCCTGAGGTGCTGTTGGCGATGCTGCATCAGACGGCGCAGCGTGAGATTGATCAGAAGAACCGGGCGAGTTACCGGATGGCGGTACGGCACTTGAAGAAGCTTCGTACGCTGTATAAGAAGCTGAAACGGGTAGATGACTGGGAGTATTTCTTGGATACGTTGATGGAGCGGACAAAGCGTCTGCGGGCGTTTCATGAGGAGTGTAAGCGGAGTAAGTTGATTGAGGGTTGATGGTTTTTTCTTGATAGAGCAAAAGGTGCCAATTCTCGTGGCACCTTTTATTTTTGTTATTTTTACCATGGGGCGGCGGTGCAGGTTCGTTCGAATGTAAATTTGAACTGGGATAGTTACCGTTGAAGCAGGCTAAGTAACAATAACGAGTGTATGTTTTGGGCTATGGCCTGATAGGTGATTTCGAATTCTGCATGGTCCCCTTCTGCATGGCTGACGGGAATGCTAATTCCGAGGGAGTCGCTGGTGAAATAGCTAAAGGTGTCGGACTGATTTTCGGTACCGATATTGTCGAGTGAATCGGCGTTTGTGAGCATGTTTAGTAGGTCGCTTGGGTGTATGCTGTTCAGGATGCCTTGGTGTTCAGGCTTCATGGATTTTGCGTTTTTCTTGAGATCTCCGACAAAATTTTCATCAATATTGACCATGTCTTTTAATTTTAGAATAGTTCCCGTTTCGATGTCGATATTGGTTGTATAGTAATGATTATTGGGATGGGCTGCACCGTTCATGTACCCCACTCCTGTGTATTGAATGCTCAGCAGGCTGGGACTTTTGGATTTGATTTCATAATTGATTTCGAGGGTTAGGTCTTGAACCTCGGGCAGGTAATAGTTTAACACTTTGATGGCTTCATTTTTTATTAGTTCGTTAATGGTTTTCTCCTTTTGCTGATCGCTTGATTTCTTGAGTTGGGGATAGTTTATTTTGATGTTGTTTTCTGTGTAGTTTGTTTTTGTTATTTCGTAGGGATTACTGGATGGACTTGGATTGGTAGGGCTGCTATTGTTGTCGGGTGGTTCGGCGGGCTTTACGCCGGGGTTGGTGTCAGGTTTTTCGGTGTCATCGGGTTTGGTATCGGGCTTAGCATCCGGTTTTTCAGCAGGTTTTTCGTTTGGATTTTCAGTTGCTGGCTCCGGTTGTGCGTCACCACCCGTTTTCGTTTTATCCCCTTGGCTGCAAGAGGTTAACAACAGAAGTAAAAATATTAATAGCGTTATCATGAGATTCTTCTTTCCCATATACGATCTCCTCGTTTTATGCCCTTAATTAATACAATAAAAAATCAAAGCTGAAGCTTCCATTGGTGGGTCCAGATGAAACTAGATTTCGCCATCAATTATATGCCAATTTATTCGTTTTATGTTACTACTGGCGGTTTCCTTTCTCAGGTCATTATCTTTCCGATTATGGAGAACCAGCACTTATTAGGGGATGGATCCCTGCCGGGGACTACTTTTAAGTTACCTTTTTTAACAACAAACCACGTACAAATATACTACTTACGGAAGAACTTCAAGCCTCGCCCTCCTCTAACCACACTTTTTTGGGTATAATAGAGGATATGGATTTTTATGGAGTAATTTAGATTGTTATTTTTGGTGTCATTTATGGTGTTATTTATGGTGTCAGGCACCGCTCATGGACACTTTATTGATTTTGTCCATACGGAGCGGACATTTGGTTAGAATTAGCTAGGTTGACTGGTATTGTGGCTTGTTTATTTTTAGGTGAAATTTGTTTTGTGCTATTTTGGATGGGTTTTGTGCCATTTTAATAAGGTTTTGTGCCATTTTAATAAGGTTTTGTGCCATTTCAGGGGGCTTTTGTGCCATTTTTAAGGGGTTTTGTGCAATTAGACATTTTCTGGAAATTTCCATCTGACTTTGTTCTCTCCCCCAATAAAGGAGTTTTGGATCGATGCTTAAAACAAGGTTTATGAAATTGCTGACAACTAAATTAGGGGAAGGTCGCTTTCTTCTTACTGCGGAGGATGAGCGGGGTCATGTGATGAGCCCGTCTAGATGGAAGAATCTCGTTTTCAGCAGTCATGAGGAAAGCTTCTTTGGTACGCTCCTTGAGACAGAGACGGTGAACGACGTCGAGGGTGTGGTGGTGAGCGGCTGGCATCTGGTTTCGCTTTTTGCTAAGGAGTCGTTTAATCGCTATATCGAATGGGATTGGAATGAGCAATCTGAGATTTGTCTGGCGGCCGCCCATTCGCTGTATGAAGGCATCGTCGAGAAGGATTGGCTGCCGGACTTTTCGGTTTGGGAGCACGGGGATTTCCGTTGGAAGCTTCCTGAACGCGTGAAGGATGAGTTTGACCCATCGTTTTGGGAACAAAGGATTGAGGAGCCCGAGCAAGCCGTCGACGAACTGATAGGCCATGAACTTGGGACGACCAAAAACTATATCTCAGCTTTGTACAACGATGCCCTCGATGGCTATTTGACGCGGAATTCAGCAATGAAGGAGCTATTCGGACCGAAGCTTGATTTGCTCCGGAAGCAAAATATTTCCGGCGGCGAGCTCGCTCGCTATTTTGATGAAGAAAGCTGGCTGGAATGGGTCGGAATTAAGGAAAGCGACACACCGTTTACGATTGGGCTGCGCTTAGATGAGCCGGTTGATGGCGAAGGTGCGTGGAGTCTGGATCTATTTATACGAGGAAAGAAAAACGTCGATGAGGTTTATGATGTGGATGGGACCACCAAGATCCCAGCGAAGTGGCGTCCATTTTTAGAAAAAGTTGACCGCGAGCGGGATCGCTGGGTGCGATTGATTCCGTGGTTGGGTGAAGACGGTTATTTTAAAACGCATCTGAGCGAGGAAGAAGCGTGGATGTTTTTGACGGAGGCGAGTGAGACGCTGGTGGCGTTGGATGTCGAAATTCTCCTCCCTTCTTGGTGGCAGGCGATGAAAAATGCCAATCTAAAAGTGAAAGCTTCGCTGAAGGGTGGCTCAAGTCACCGGCCGTCATTCGTCGGGCTTCAGGCTATGCTCGATTTTAACTGGCGCTTTTCGATGAATGGTGTCGACTTGTCCGAAGATGAGTTTGGGAAACTTGTCGAGGAAAAACGGCGGCTGGTCTTCATCCGCGGCCGTTGGGTGAAGCTTGACCCGCAGTTTATTCGACAAATACAAGATATGATGAAACGTGCTGAAAAAGAGGGCCTGCATGTCCGTGATTTGCTGGAACAGGAATTGTTGGAGTCGGATGCGACCGAGGATGAACTGGATAATCCAAAGGCATTTGCGAAGATTCAAATTGAGTTGAACCGCCAATGGAAGCAAATGATCAAACAGCTGGCGGAAGTCCACGAAATTCCGCTCGAGGACGTCCCTTCTGGTTTGCAGGGTGAGCTCCGTCCTTACCAGCAGCTCGGCATGAGCTGGCTCTGGTTCTTGCGCCAGTACGGATTTGGCGCCTGCCTCGCCGATGACATGGGTCTCGGTAAAACCGTTCAGCTGATCTCTTACCTTTTGAAGGTGAAAGATGTGGTCGGGGATGAATTGGCTGTGGTGCCTGACACCCAAACTGAGGCGAAAAAACGCCGCAAGAAGGATGAGGATGCGTCTGCAGTTAAAGTTCCAACCAAGGCTGCGTTGATTATTTGCCCGACTTCTGTACTTGGAAACTGGCAGAAGGAGCTGGAGCGCTTTGCACCGGAGATGAAGGTGTATTTGCATTACGGGTCCAACCGTCTGAAAGAGGAAGCTTTTGCGGAGAAGGCAAAAGATGCCGATATTGTTTTGACTTCGTATGGCCTGAGCCACATCGATTTGGCGGAGTTTGAGTCGCTGATTTGGAGTTCGATTGCGATTGATGAGGCGCAAAACATTAAGAATGCCCAGACAAAACAGTCAAAGGCAGTTCGCAGGCTGCGCGGCCGTCATCACATCGCGCTGACAGGAACACCGATGGAAAACCGTTTATCGGAGCTGTGGTCGATCTTTGATTTTACCAATCATGGCTATCTTGGCAGTTTGGGCCAATTCCAGAAAAAGTTCGTGATTCCGATTGAAAAAGATGAGAAGAAAGACAAGGTTCAGCAACTGCAAGCGTTGATCCGGCCGTTCTTGCTGCGTCGCACGAAAAAGGATGAAGAGGTTGCCCTTAACCTCCCTGACAAGCTGGAGCAAAAGGAATATTGCCCGCTCACCGCTGAGCAGGCGTCGTTGTACGAACAGCTCATCCATGACACGTTTGCAGAAATTGAAAAACTGACAGGCTTTGAGCGCAAGGGGTTAATTTTACAAATGTTAAGTAGATTGAAGCAGTTGTGCAACCACCCTGCCCTCTATCTGAAAGAAAAATCGGCTGGGCGCGAGCTGCTGGAGCGTTCGAATAAGCTTGAGAAACTTGTTGAATTAATTGATGCCGTTTTGGAGCAGGGCGAAAGCTGTCTAATATTCACCCAATATATCGAAATGGGCGAAATGATTCGGAGCACATTGAAGAAGAAGTTTGGCATTGAGGTGCCTTTCTTGAACGGAAGTGTGCCGAAAGTGAAGCGTGACGAGATGATTGAGCGATTCCAGAATCAGGAGTTTCCTGTGTTCTTGCTGTCATTGAAAGCAGGCGGAACCGGGCTGAATCTGACGGCGGCTAATCACGTCATCCACTACGACCGCTGGTGGAATCCGGCTGTTGAGAACCAGGCCACCGACCGTGCCTACCGGATCGGTCAATCGCGCTTCGTTCATGTGCACAAGATGATTTGCACGGGTACCCTCGAGGAGAAAATCGATGCGATGCTAGAGAAGAAGCAATTCTTGAATGACCAAATTATCCAGAGTGAGAACTGGATCACCGAGTTATCGACGGATGAGCTGAAAGATTTGGTGTATCTAGGGTAACGTGGTTTTTCGTGTAATGATGGTGCCTGTGATGGTAATGGTGTCAGGCACCATCGTATAGACCCAAAAAACATACAATGAAAAAAACGCTCAGAGATTACCACTCTGAGCGTTTTTTCGTTGTTTCACTTATATTCCCCCATTTGTTGATAGGCGCCTCTTTTTGGAGGAATATTCCTAAATTAGGATTTGCACTTTATAAATTTTCTGTGTAATGGGAGGAAAAAGCTAAATACTACAAAATACAACGGTATTGAAAAGAAAAAGCTCCAGCCGTGTGGCTTGATATAACCTACTTTTCGCATTCCCCATTCCACTAGAGTAGCAATTATGGTAAATATAATGACTAGTATCCATTTATTTGTTTTCTTAAAATAGTTTAAAAAAATAACGGAAAGAGAGGAAGGAATTAAGCTGTAACTTATAAACTCTCCTATTCCCGTGATATTTGGGTTACCAAAATCAACAAGGTCGAGCATTTTTCCAAATAAGGAATCACCAATCCAAGCAAAATAACCTATGATTCCAAATGTAATATAAAATTCTCTCCAACCGATCTCTTTTTTAGGCATAAAAAGAGCATATAAAAACAATAACAAGCCTACACAGATTGGCAGCCAAGTTCCTTGAGCATGTAAATCTAAATTCTTCGTCACTGAACTCAAACGAATCACCTCTTATTTACTTTCTCCAAATTAATTATGATTATTTCAAGTTTTGTCCTACGGTTGGACTAGTCTTAATTTAAGATTTGCAGATTATTATATCGAATTGATTTAAGCCGCAAAAAAAGTCATTCTCAATAGAATGACTTTTTTACTGCATTATACAAATTGATCTGTCTAATTGTTTAACTCTTGCACCCGATAGTTTAAGTGCAAAATTTCACAATTTTTATTGTAGAATAAAAAAAGGCAACCTTCATCTTGAAGAGTCGCACGCGCTACTTTAAAAGTCATTAGTTTTCTTGTATTTTTCAAAAAGATATTGAAATCCATATAAGAAAAAAGCCTTGTAAAAGAAATATAGAAAGAATTGAAATTTGTTAAATTGAACTAATTTATAGAGTTTTAATTTTGTGAATAACCTTGTAATTGGAGATACAAAAATTGCTTCGCCAATAACATTTAACATAATAAACTTTTTAAAATTTCCGTATCCCCATTTTAATGTCCATAAAGACATCGCCAACATTGGACCTATGAGAAAAGGAAATTCATTTTGAATAAAGGACTGTGGTTTATTATAAAAAGACCACCATCTGCGTTTTTTTCCAATTTGAGCATCCAAACTACATAGTAGAACAGCAAGGATTGAGGCTGGTAAAAATCTCTTTATAGTCCGCCATCCTAACAAAGGTATTGTAAGCCACGAGAGTAATATCATTACAATATTAAGTAACCACTGTTTTTTCATTGACATATTAATACCCCCCTTATCCAAAAGGAATTATTTAATTTAGTATATCTCCTTCTTTATTTAGCTATTCTGCCCCTTTAGTGCCACAAGAAAGGTGCCAAAATGACAGCTTGATCTACAACTCTTGCACCAGTTAGTTAAACAAGGTCCATTCACTTTATTTCAAGTTTGCAAGGATTTAATAACGGCACCCCAAATGGCAAAGTAAATAACAGATACTTTATTATCTATTTTCAGTTGACAAAATTGTTCTCCTGATTAAAAATTTGGTTAAACTTAGGATGGTTTCCTATATGTTAATAAATAAACCATGATATTGAGCTGAAAAGAGGTAAGCAAATGATTCAATCAATTGTTCACATCGCATTAGTTGTTAGAGAATATGATGACGCAATAGATTTTTATACTAATAAACTTAATTTCACATTAATTGAAGACACTTTTTTACCAGAGGAGAATAAGAGGTGGGTAGTGGTTGCTCCACCTGGTTCTGTTGGTACAACAGTACTACTCGCAAAAGCATCTAAACCTGAACAAGAACCATTTGTAGGTAATCAGGCAGGCGGGAGAGTCTTTCTATTTTTAAACTCCGATGATTTTTGGAGAGATTATAATGAGATGACCTCAAAGGGAATAGAATTTGTAAGAGAGCCAAAAGAGCAACCTTATGGAACGGTTGCAGTATTTAAGGATTTATACGGGAACTTATGGGATTTGCTTGAGTTAAAAGAAGACCACCCAATTTTAAAACGAATTAAATAACTGATTCATAAAAGCAGGGTACTTATATACCCTGTTTATCCCCTTTAGTTTAAGAACAATAGGTATCGTCGCAGCAACCCCTTTTTTAATTTAAATAAAAAAGCTACCGTTTTGTGGTAGCTAATCGACAAACAAAAAACAATGTTATCTTTTGATGATAGCCATCGAAATCAGAGCTTGTCGTAGAGTAGAATATGTGGGAACACCATTAAATTCGAGTCCTTGCTGTACAGCCGTTTGTGCTATCTCAGGTCTAACTCCTGTAAGGGTAGATGTCACCCCTATTAATCTCAATGCTTTTATCAGATGGAAAATTTGATGTGCTACCATTGTATCAATCATTGGAACGCCTGATAAATCAATAACAAGAAAATTTACTCCTAGATTTGCACACTGGTTTAATGTATTTTCAAGCATTAACTTTGCCCGTCTTGTATCTATATCGCCTACAAGAGGAAGTAATGCTACCTCGTTGTTAAGAGTAATAACCGGAGAACTTAACTCCTGGATAAGTTCCTGTTGAGCAGATAGTTTTTGATGTAAATAGTATTGATGTTCTTCGACAAAACCTAACATAACTTTATCAAATGCTTTTAAAATCATTCGATTCCAGCTATCTATCACCTCATTGGGAAACTCACCCATATGTAGAGAAACAAAATCTTTAATATAATCAAGATACTGTTCCCGCACTCTGAAAAATTCTCTTAACATAAAATGGATTGGTGTGTTTAAATGCTGTGGATCTTGAGCAATCCTAAGGATCCATTTTTGAAATTCTTCCAGGAACGCTGTTTCCTCTCTAATAAAAGCCTCACAAAGATGTAAATGGAAATCAAAGTTTTGTTTTTTTAAAGTATTGATTATATTAGGGTCATCCGAGGCATATACTCCTGACGGGTCATTTTTATCTAGAGAATTATACCATTCCTCTGTAAGATTTCTTGCCTTAGCCAATAAAAACGAGTGTAATTCTTTATTTTTATGCAACTTAAATCCCCCCTCCATCAATTCAATATTATATACATTATACTAAGTAAATTTTAACTTATCTTACCAATTAAGTCTTGCTGCATACACCTCCTTATTATACTAACCTGCTCCGTTAGTACAATAAGAGAAGCCACCAAAAAAGGAGCTGGATCTTCAAATAAAAGTAACGCGCTTAGTCGCTCCTTTTTGTCCCCTCACATTGAGACAAACTTCTCTTATTTTTCAGTATAATTTTGCTATTTCGCTTATTATGTAACCGCTTTTATGTGAAGTGATTCACATGTATAATAAGTTTATAAGGTATCCAATAACCCATTCCAGGGAGGAATCATGATGCTTACTGATTTTTTGTTTGAACTCAAAAACTGGTTGCTTGGCGAGCCAATAGATGAAATCCACGAATTCGAACGATTAGAATCAAAACATACCAGGGTTCACCACGATGAATATATTTACGAGATTATCCGGGTCCATTAATCCATTTTATAAGTCAACGAAGCCTTCATAATGTGGAAGGCTTCATTTTTTTGATGTTAAGAAAGAAATTCAACTAGCATAGCCTCAAAAAAAGAAAGCAAACTAAATTCGTGGGGTGCCGAAATTTTTGCATCCTGACGAGGGAAATCTACATGGGTGGTGAAAAAATGGCTAAAACTAAGAATAACCAATTTAAGAAACATAATACGGCTCTGCCAAAAGCAGATTTGGAATTTGCGGAAGAACGAGGAAATGGCTTTGAAAAAGTCGCATTAAAAGCTCAAAAAAGTCATAATAAGTAAACCAAAAGGGAAAGTTAACCTGTCCCTTTTGTTGTTCTAGCGGGGCGTTTCTGTTCTATGCAGAAACGCTTTTTAACTAGCTGCTTTTTTCTTGCGATATATGTAGTATTTGATAAATTACTCCGCTCATTTCTTGTACAATGCTTACTTCGTTTAAAAAGTAAAACACATCATACTTCCATTTCTCGGGATTATAAATAACTAGATACTCTGTATGATCAATCGTTGGTATTTCTTTTCCTATTTTATCTTTTAAGTTATTTAGACTTTGTTGTGGTGGTATGTCCCTTGTGATTTGGAAAAGATATTTATTCTCTTTGATTTTCGATGTCGTTGTATCAATTAGTGGAATTCCAACATTTACTCGCTGCCATCCAAAAGAGTTGATTATATTGTCATAATACCCATTAAATAAGAACTTGTTTAGCCCGTTGCTGCCGTTCCAAAGGTATAATGGGCAATAACTATTTTGTAAATTATTATGGATTCCTTTTTCCGTGATCAAATAAAGCTTAAATTTGAGATCCTCAAATCCATCTGTTTTATGACCATTATTTCGGACTCTGTCTCTGATTATATTCATATCATAATCACTTGGTAAGATAATCTTGTATTGTGTGGCGATCATTTTATCATTTCCTCCTTTTGAGTCCTTGAGAATCACTCGGTATTTATTTTTGTAGTGAGTGCCTGAAAGAATTTTTGTGGTTCATCGAGACGGAGATGGGCCTTGGTGACCTTTTTCTTAATCCCGTAGATGAACCTGGCTTCGATTGGATGATGAAACTCCACCTCAAATGTGGGTTTTTCTTTGAAAAAATCAGCAAGGACCGCGTCGAAAACTTGTTTTGATTGCTGCTTTGTTAATTTTTCGGGGCCTTGATATGGGTGGATACTTTTAATTTCCTCAAGCGGAACGATTAAATGTTTGTTGAGCCCGATTTGGAGGTATAAATGTTGGTCGGTGATCATAATCGGACAATTTCTAATCGCTTGGATTTCAGCGAGAAAGAATAATAACGTATACACATTAAGTACCAGAGCGATAGTGGCTACTAGTGGACTCCACGAGTGAAGGAGGAAGTGAAAACCTACGGATTCCAAAACTAGGGCGTGGATCAGCATGACGTATAGCGTGATGGCGCCTGTTTTTTTATGATAGGTGTAAATAGACTCATTAGGTAACATTGGTTTTTTCCGCCAAGAAAATAGGCTGTAATAATACATCGTCATGTCGGAGAAACAGATTTCTTGGACCCGGGATGGTGGTAGATGCTGATCCCATGCCTGCTTCATTCGGTATGGGAAGGTTGGAATTTCGCTGGCGTTTGTGCGGTAACTCTTGATGATGGCTGGTATTTTTGCAATCAAATTAATGACTAAGTAAAGTTCGAGCAGGAAAAAAGCTGCCTCGCCCACTAATAAGATATATTTTACGAAGGAGTAGGCTGACAGGAGGCCGTGTGGAATTATTAGGACCGCAGCGCCATAGCCCGCAATCATGACTGGGAGTATATATTTTAGCGAGTAACGTTTTCTTAGGATAAAGAAGTACACGAGTAAGGGTATGGTAAGGATGAAATCAAATAGGGATCCTAAGGCGATTCCAGTTGGGAGTGGCGCTAAGCTTTCCAGCCGATAGATTAATAGATTTGAACCGATCACAAAGGAGAGGACGACAGTGAACCAGATCCATTTATTTTTCGACAGAGATATCATTCATTGTTACCTCCTGAACGTACTTTGACACTATTATTTTAACATAAATATCCAATTTTAAAAAGACTAATGCACTATAAAAATGTTTAGAACTTTTAGAAATAACTTCTGTAATGAAATAACATCGCTCCAAGGGTAATGATGGTATAGGCCAGGGAGGTAAGGAAAACAACATTTGGTGAAAACTCATACTTTTGTTGATCAACTTTGACCCCAGTGGTGCCTTGAATTGTCATATCTAAATATCTTGAAGTGTGCCCGCCTTTTGAAGTAAAGAACCAAATCATAACAGTGACTGCTAATCCAATAAAGAATGAATAATCAATGAATTTTGTATGGGTATAATACGTTATGCCATAACTCAATCCTGTTAAAACTAAAAACGTAATCATGATGGTAATTAGTCTTTTCATTATTTTTAACTCCCCTTTTAAAATAGTTATCTCTATTTACGGATTTTTCGCAAAAAGGTTCCAATTATTGGTTTTTTTAATATTGGTTCCATGTTCACAGAGGTACAGAACCATTTACCAGGCTTAACCAAAAGAAGGACCCAATTTGGTCCCCGTGATTACTCTTTTATCGCCAGTACACGAATCCGCTTATAATCCGCGATCCACTTACCATCATGGAATAAAACTTCTCTTAAGTTCTCTTCCACTCTCGTGATGATTAGCTCTTTGATGTCGCTTGTCACGCCTTCGAACATGCTGGCGGCGAACATCTCGATCCAATTTCTTAAGCCTTGCTCTCCAGATAAAGGGGTCGGCCGATCAAAATGCTGGGCGTGGGTGACACGAAATCTCACTTGTTCCATTATGGATGTGTATTCACCAATGCTTGGGTAATACCAAGGGAGCTGCTCTGATTTATACTTGATTCCCTGTTCGCCTAACTGATTAAGGATTGCGGCGGTAATTTTCTGGACGTTGCCTTTCCCGCCGAATTCAGCGACAAATCTGCCCCCAGGTTTTAAGGCATTATAAATGGACTCGAGAGCCTGTTTCGGAGTTTTAATCCAATGAAGTGTAGCATTAGAGAACACCGCATCAAACTCGTTGGTGTACCCCATGTTCACAGCGTCCTGTACCTTGAAGGTGAGACCCGGGTACTTTTTTTGTGCTTGGTGGATCATGTTTTCGGATTTATCAATCCCAATAATATCGGCGCCCAGTTGATTCAGTTGGTTGGCTAGATCCCCTGTTCCGCAGCCAAGATCAAGCATCTTTTCACCTGACTGAGGTGCTAGCAATTGGACCAAATCCCCTCCAAATTGAGAAACAAAAGAATGCTTCTTATCATATAAATTGGCATTCCAACTATCTTCCTGAACTCCATTAGCCATCCTTCCCAACCCCTTTTTGGTACTTTGCTAAACATTATAACAAAGGTCTGGAAAAATTTGGTTTCGGTTGTCCTGTGTACAAGTACAAATGTCCACGAATGGTGCCTGACACCATTATTATTAGCTCCCTCCATTTACCGGCGAAGCGGTTTTTTTCTTTGAGCGGTATATGAAACGGCTCTCCATTTATGTACGACTGGATTTTTGCCTGGGACGGTAAATGAAAGAATAGAAAAAAGACCAATCTCATAGCAAGATTGGTCTTTCCACTCGAGATGGACAAATAAGTGCATTTGTCCACGGACGGTGCCTGACACCAAAATGACACCATAGATGACATCAAAGGTAATTTTAAAAGTCAAAGTTGTCGGGGTCTGGGCCGACGCGGTGGTTTTGGTTTAGGTTGTTGATTTGGTGCATGTCTTCTTGTGTTAGCTCAAAGTCGAATACTTGTGAGTTTTCGATGATTCGCTGTTCTTTTGTTGATTTTGGAATGGTGATGACGCCGTTTTGCAGATCCCAGCGCAGGACGATTTGGGCGACTGATTTCTTGTATTTTGCGGCGATTGCTGTCAATCCTTCATTGTCTAACAATTGTCCTTGCATTAATGGCGACCAAGCTTCCATCTGAATTCCCTGTTCGCGGCAGAATGCTTGGACTTCTTTTTGGGTTAAGCGCGGATGGTATTCGACTTGGTTTACCATCGGCTTGACCTCTGCATCTTTCATCAGGTCTTCAAGGTGATGCACTTGGAAATTACTTACCCCAATCGCACGTACGCGCCCTTCTTTATAAAGCGTCTCTAATGCTCGCCACGCCTCCTTGTATTTGCCCGCCACAGGCCAATGAATCAGATAGAGGTCCAAGTACTCTAAACCTAGTTTATCTAGGCTTGTTTGATAGGCCGCTAATGTGGATTCGTAGCCAAGGTCGGCATTCCAAACCTTGGAAGTGACAAATAAATCTTCTCTAGCGATGCCTGATTCCTTAATCCCTTGTCCGACGCCTTCTTCGTTTTCATAGATGGCCGCTGTATCAATGCTGCGGTAGCCATGTTGGATCGCTGTTTTCACCGCGTCCACTAACTCAGGTCCTTCCTCTACTTTAAAGACGCCAAGTCCGAACCAAGGCATTTTTACCCCATTATTTAATGTTGTTGTACTTTGTAAATTCATCTAATGTTCCTCCTCGAGATATAAAAGTTGTTATTTTAACCTAGCAAGATCGTTTTACATGTTCTGTTAGGATGTTTTCGTAAAGATTACTGCTTTTTACTACTTTTCAACGCCTTAGCCGCTTAAATTTAGGATAAAATTACACCCCGTCAACCCATTTTAAGATATATCAGCGGAAAATTTCCTTTTATCAGCGATAAACCGATTTTATCAGCGAAACTGTCATTTATCAGCGGAAACACGATTTTTTCAGCGAATCTATATTTTTGCTACGTGCTTTTAATTATTATGGCTTTAGCAAGCTTCTTCTGATAAAACTGGTTGGACTCTCCGCTCCAACGCTCGGCTCCATCCTGTTAGGATAGCCGCTGCGAGGACCATTAAGGCTCCGATCCAGGTGGTGTGGATGAGGCCTAGTGTGTCGGTAATGGTGCCGCCTAGGTAGGAACCGATGGCGATTCCGGCGTTAAAGGCGGCGATGTTGAGGGCGGATGCAACATCGACGGCACTCGGGACGTAGCGTTCCGCGAGGATGACGACGTATACTTGCAGCCCTGGTACGTTCATAAAGGCGAGCAATCCCATAAATATAATCGTGATGAGGCCTGCGATTTTGAATTGTGCCGTGAACATCAAGACAAAGAGAACAACGGCTTGAACGATAAACATATAGAATAGGGATCCAATCGGATTGCGGTTCGATAGCTTCCCTCCCACCATATTGCCCACCGCGATCGCCAATCCGTAGGCTAGTAAAATTATTGCAATCGAGCCTTCTTTAAAGCCGGTTATTTCCTGTAGTAATGGTGACAAATAAGTAAAGACAACAAATGTGCCACCATACCCCAATGCCGTGATTGTGAATAGAAGTAAGAGCCGGCCATTGGTCAGGAGCTTGAACTGGTCTCGAACGCTGGTCTGGGTTCCTTTTTTCAAAAAAGAAGGAATGAGAATCCAGTTGGCGATGAATCCGATTATTCCTACGACGATGATGATGACGAAGGCGAGTCTCCAGCCATATTGTTGGCCAATGAATGTTCCGAATGGCACGCCGGTGACGGTGGCGACGGTGAGGCCGGAGAACATGATGGATATGGCGCTGGCACGGCGGTTGGCCGGGACAAGGTCGGCGGCGATAGTTGAGCCGATCGACATGAAGACGCCGTGCGACAGTGCGGAAATCACGCGAGCGACGAGTAGGACGCTGATGCTTGTTGCGGTTGCGGCGATGCTGTTACCGATGATGAAGACGATCATGATCCATAGTAATAAGGTTTTGCGTGACATGCGCGATGTCAGTGATGTTAGGACGGGCGCTCCGAATGTGACCCCAAGGGCGTATAGGGAGACGGTTAGTCCGGCCGTTGTAACGGGTATATGCAAATCTTTGGCGATGAGCGGCAGCAGGCCGACGCTGATGAATTCGGTTGTTCCGATCGCGAAGGCGCTGACGGCTAGGGCCAGTAGTGCGAGTGTGCTTTGCTGTTTATTTAAAGGCATGATTTTTCCTCCTCATTTGTGTAGGTTTATTTAAAAGGGTATGATTGTTTTCATCCGGCAAATGTTATTATGGTTTATATGAGGAATATTAGGAAGTACGCACTTTAAAGTGATATAGGTACCTTTGGGTGCGGTAGGTACTTTTCGGTGCCTGTCTGAATGAGGAGGAAGATGTGTAATGGAGAAGAAGAAATACAATATATCGGTGGAAGCGACGCTTGAGGTGATTGGGGGGAAATGGAAGTGTGTAATTCTCTGCCATTTGACGCATGGGAAAAAGCGGACGAGTGAATTGAAGCGGTTGATGCCGAATATTACGCAGAAGATGCTGACGCAGCAGCTGCGGGAGTTGGAGGAGGATGGCGTGATTAATCGGATTATTTATAATCAGATTCCGCCGAAGGTTGAGTATGAGCTAAGTGAATACGGTCGGAGCTTGGAGGGGATTCTTAATTCGCTTTGTACATGGGGCGAGAATCATATTACGAGGGTCTACGGGGATAAGTTTTCTGTCCTGGAGGAAAATGTATTGAATGATCATCTGAAATAGATGGCTTTTATTGGTGTCAGGCACCGTTTGTGATGTGAGTCCACTGCCAATGGTGTTTTCCGGTGTCTGGCACCATTTTTTGTATAAGACCACTGTAAATGGTGCTTTGGGTGTCAGGCACTATGAAAATGCACGACAAAAAAATGGTTCCGGCGATTGTTGCCCGGAACCATTTTGCTTTTCTTATGCTTACGGCGTCTTGTGGGACGCTTTTTATGATTGTATAAATGGCCGGTCTTTTAGATGGTCGGTATGCTCCATCATGTGAACGTAAAACAGGTCGTATCGGACCCAGCGGAGCGGGAATTTAAACGCAAGTTCGTTTTTCTTGTCGTAGACGAGAACATGCTTTTTGTTGTATTCAACCTTTTTGATTTCGTGTATTCCGATCTCATGCTGTTTGGATCCGTCCTTCATCACAAGCTGCCGGCCGACGACTTGGATGGCTCTTTTCTTATTTCTTGTAAGTTCATATAGACAAACAGCACCGCCGATAACGGTTAGTACAATCAAGTAAGGAATCGAGTCTTCTGAAAATCCTCCGACAGCCTCTCTAATCCAGTTAACAACCGCGAGGCCAAGAAAGAACCATGCACCTTTGCTGAGCCGTGGTGAACTTTCAAAATAGACACTGGTTTCATGTTCTTGTTTTTCCTCTGCTCTTTTATTGAAAAAAGCGGCTTTGTGTTCTTCGATGCTTACTGTATCAAATTCGACAAAATCAGTGTAGCTTCCGTCCCATAGTTCGGCCGTATCGTCGCCATCCTCGAGCGCATAGCCGCCTGCCCAGCCCGCATATCGGGTCCCGATATGCAAGAAACTCAATAAGTAATAGCGGATCGGCTGGCCATAGGTGTTTTCTGTATCGATTTTATCGATGATCTGAATGTCTTCAGGAAAGCGGATGACTCCTTCTTCTTCCTCTGGCAGGTTGATAATTGTCGAAAAAAGCCTAGATTTCGCCAAATGTGGCTGCTTTTCTTTAGTGATTGGATACAGATGTTCCAGATTTCTTTCCTTCAATTCCCAATAAACCATTTCTGCACTTTCAATCTGATTTGAAACCTCTACTAGTGTGTTTTGATTATATGGAAGGTTTTTGGCGATGGATATGATCAGCGCTTCTGTTTTAATAAACGGATCACGGAAAGACATTGCCTGCTCTAGCTCGGCGCCCATGTCTGTTGAATAATAATATTCCATTAAGCTAATAAGCAATCGCATTCTCGAACGAAGGACAAAATAGCTATCCTTCCATGCCGTGTACACATATTTGCTAGTAAAATCGGGATCATATTTCAAGTAAGCTTGTTTCTCTGCCTGATAATCTTCGAGCAAGGTCTGGAGGATTACCTCCTTTTTATAGCCTTGTTCTAAGCCGGAAGAGTTTAGCGATAATAACAAATCATACAGCATGAATTTATAGTGTTTGGTATTTAGATGCTCGAGTGTTTTATCAAGGATTCCCTTGATCAGCATCGGATACGGTTCTAGGTCTTTAACTGGAATAAAGAAATCCTCTGTCTGGATTAACCCAATTATTTTTTCCTCGAGCACGTAGAATATCTCTTCATCTTCAGTTGTTAGCAACGTTTCAATAGCCCGCTCTTTTGCCTGTACATCCAGTCCGTCGAAATGCTTTAGGAGTCCCTCCACCACTTCCGGCATCGGAAAATCACAGACAAAGTCAATGAGATAAAATGATGGGTTGTCCCAATTATCTACACGCTCTGGAAATTTTGACGCAGCGGTCTTGATCATATCCATTAATACATCGATTTGAACCTCGAGTCCTTCTTGATGCTTATATTCAGAAAGCTGTTGAAATGCCTCCAGCCTTTTTTGCGGACTTTCACTTTTTACTTGCTTTAAAATCGAACGCAGCTTTAATTCAATCATCGTTCCCCATCCCTTATCTCATTCTTCTAATTTATGACATTATGAATTTATTTTATTTCATAACAACAAAATCAGCAATGTGGACATGGATTAAAATTTTTGGATTTCCCCGGATTTATTAAAGAGCAAACTGCCTTGGACCATGTGATTGCCGCTGCTGCTAGCTTAGCCATTAGCCAGCCTATGTTGTTCAGAGGTCGATATGAATCTTATTTCAAAAAAAAGACCTAACATTTAGCTGTTAGATCTTTTTTTGATGGCTGAGATTATTGCCGGAATTAGTTTAAAACGATAACTTTCACGGTCTTTCTACCCCATTGTAATGCTTTTGCTCTATTTGGCACTAATACGTCGATTTTATGGCCCTTAATTGCGCCGCCTGTGTCACCTGCGATGGCAACGCCATAACCTTCTACCCAGACTTTTTTACCAAGTGGAATGACTCTAGGGTCGACGGCAATCAATTTCATATTCGGATTTTTACGAATGTTGTAGCCGAGCGCGGTAATGGAACCGGACTCTTCCGGGCTGTATGCTGTTGCGGTAACATACATCTCCTTACCACTTGTTGTTGCTGCTGTTGTTGTTGTGATGTTTTCTGCTGCTGATGATGATGGCGCTGCTTTTGTTGTTTTTGCAGTTGTACGTGCTTTGGCCTCATCTTGTTCTTTTTTGATTTTCGCTTGAATATCCTTCATTTGTGACTCAACGCCGGCTTTTTCCTGTTCGGCTAGCGCCATTTGTTTAAGAATTTGACTGTATTTTTGTTGCATAACGGTTAAGGTTTGTTGTCGTTTTTGCATGTTTTGATCAAGTAGAGCTTGTTGATTCTCAAGATCCTCTTGGTCTTTTAATAAAATTTGTTCTTGCCTATCAATCTCTTTTTTATCATTTTCAATCTTTTGAAGGTCTTCCTTCTGGGCACCTAAGATATCTTTATCCGCATCCATCAGGGCCGAAACGGCGCTCGCGCGTTGGATAAATTCTGAGATACTATCAGACTCGAAGAATAGGTTGATCATTACATTGACGTTATCATTTTGTTGAAGTGCGACGGCCCGCTGCTTCATAATCCCTTTACGTGCAAGGATTTTATCTTCTAGGACGACGATTTCTTGTTTCTTTTTTTCAATGAGTTGATTTGTTGCGTCTATTTTTTGTTGCGTTTTTGCCATTGTTTCTTTGTTCCTTGTAATATCGCTGTAAAGAGAGTTCAATTCTTGTTGAATTTTTTCTATCTCTTGATTAACAGTCTGCTTTTCTTGGGCTTTTTGCTCTACTATTCTTTGTTTCTGCTCCAGCTGTTGCTTGGCATTATGTAGGGCTTCACTGCTTGTTTGTGCATATGTAACCATAGACCCCGTTACTGATAGCATGATTGTAAGTAACACGAGAATGATACGCTTTTTTGTCGTTTGCATACGCTTTCTCCTCTCCTTAGTACTCTATTTATACCAGATAAATGTACCAGTAATGTTACAGAAATATTAAAAGTACATCACTTTTTGTCATATTACACGTGAAAGTGTCAATTCTGTGTCATAACAGTGTCCTCTTTTTGCGGTGGAATGTCAGTTGTGGGTGGGGATTTTTGGCGTTGGAATTTTTTGGTGTCAGGCACCTGGGTGAGCAGTTACCTGAGCCAGGCTGGGCGCCTGGCATTTTAATGGGCAAACGCAAGAAAAGGTCTCGAATATATCTTCGGAACCTTTTCTATGTTGCCAGTGCATCCACTCTTCTCCGTTCGTTTTTGCGCACCTCATATTAAATACACATTTATCGCTCTTCTTCCTTCAACTCCCTGCTCTCCGCGCGAATGGATGCTTTTCTCGCTCCTTTAAGTCTTCTTTTACTATTCGGGAATACGGCTAAAAAGGAAACCTTGTTATCTTCTTTTATAGCAAAATGATTGAGGAGCTCGAACACTTCTTTTTCTGTTAGATCGATATCTTCTTTAACTATTTGTAGCGAATGATGGTGACGGTGGTAGCTGATTTGAATATTGGAATTATTGATTTGAATGGGAATGATTGCTTTTTTATAAAACGGGATGGATTGGTATGGAATATCTCCTGTTGTATGGGGCGACTGGGTAGAAAGTTGTAATGCATCGAAAAAACTGGGTTTACTTTTGATTTCGACTTTTTGGTTGTTGTTTTGCTTACCAATAAATATGATTAAGTTTTTTTTCACAAAAATAAGAACCTCCCAATATTACAATTATTTACACCAACTATCATTATTCGACGATAATTTCCAATTTCCTTTATTGCGATTTTCCGCCAGCACATATTCTGTCGACATCGTGCATTTTTTTCACAAATAATTCACACATTCAAACTTAATGTTCTGTTTTCCCGTTAAGTTAAAACCATGAATTGTTTTAATGGCGGTGAATTAGATGTCTTTATCGGAAAAATTAAGGAAATTGCGCGATAACCGAAACTGGTCCCAGCAAACGCTTGCCGACTTGATGAGGATGGATCGGTCCACAGTAAGTCGCTACGAAACGGGTAGAAGTATTCCCAACTATCAGACGGTGGTTCGATTTGCGGAAATTTACCAGGTCGATATGGAATATTTGGTGGAGGAGCTCGATCAGCTGCTGCCTAAAACGGAGGGGTCCGGATTCATCGCGAAGGAAACCAGCGACGATCACGATCTGCTCATTATTAACCAGTTTCTTCAGAAAGAGCCTGATTTTAAAATGGCCTTATTAGAGCTTTATCTCATGCCACCCAAACGGAAAGCTTTTTATATTGATTCATTTATCAGCCAGATTAAAGTGAGTAAGCATCATAAGGATAAGTTTTAAGAAAAAGGTATTCCTGCTTAAGCAGTTTACAAACGTATAAACATCAAAGAAGCCGCTGACGAGTTCAGCGGCTTCTTTTTTAAAAAAACAGGGGGGTTTTTTCTATAGTTTATCCAGATTGATTATTTTTATACCCGTAGACAACAAAAAAATTCCGGCAATTACCTGCCGGAAAAATGGAGATGGAACACGGAGCTGTATTTGATTTTCTATATAAATAGGCAGTTGCGGGGATATTTTTTTAAAAATATTCGCTTGGCAGCTTGAACGTGATGCAACCAAGGCGTATTTTTTTGAATATCACTCAAAAACGAAAAGGAATGTTTTGTGAAGAATCGTGTGGATGTGAGGAGTAAATTCTGATGAGGTTGTCTCTTTCCTTGATTTCATGTTGTTGTTCCTTAATGGCCCATTCTAATTGGCAGACGCGCCTTTGGAGGCTGTCGACGTTTTTGTTGGCATTTCCCACCATCTTAATTAAGCTTTCCAATAATTGCTCGAGGTTGCTGGCCATTTCATTGTTAGACCCCAATCGTCATTTCCTCCTTTTTTGGCTCAGGCGCTGCTTCATGCGGCTTCGAGCTTAGGAAGCGGACGGTTTCGGCGATCACCTCGGTCACATACACCCTTTTCCCCTCTTTGTTATCGTAGTTCCGGGTTTGCAATCTCCCGGTGATCCCAACGACTGAACCTTTACGGCAATACTTGCATGTATTTTCTGCCGCTTTCCGCCAAAGTGTGCATTGAACGAAATCTGCTTCAATTTCGCCGTTTTGATTGCGATAGTGACGAGTCACTGCTAAAGTGATATGAGACACTTGCGTCCCTTCTGTCGTCTCTTTTAATTCCGGGTCCCGCGTCAACCTGCCAACCAATGTGACTTGATTGATCATTTTTTCATCTCCTTTTTGTTTGATGGTCCTAGCATAGCCCGTTGGACTGATGGTTGTAAAACAAGGAAAAGGAAGTTATCGAGGCTGATCATTGCAGGATAATCGGTTTTTCTTGGGGGTTTTTGTCAAAAATGAAGGGCCTTTTTTTGCAGGAAAATTAATCTTTGAAATTTCGACAAATATTATTCGACATTTGCTTTAAGCGAACCTATGTTATAATTTAGGAAAAAGAAATCAGGAGGTTGTGATGAAATCTTTTAAATTGTACTCTTTAGATGTGGTCGAAGATGATGCTTCAGTTGAAGTTCCGTTGGTGGATGGCTTGATTCTTAATAAGGAAGACGAGCGCTCGACATGGCTGCTTGAGGCGTATACAGATTTGTCCCTCTATGATTATTTCAAAAAAATTTCCGAGCAAGACCGCGACATTATTGTCGAAGCTGTCATTACCAAGAAGGAAAATGCTCCAGCTTATTTTCAAACAAAAATTTGTTCATTGACTAAATTCGAAAAGCATATCAGCGTTTTGTTCGAAGGCAGTATTCGCCGCAACAAAAGTGATTACTCCGAACTACTGCTCGAAAGTCTCCTCCAAAAAGGGCTTGAGGGTTCCGCGCTTCTTACCGAATTTAGGGATAAAATAAAAAGCAAACCGAAACTCAAAGTAAAAAACGAAATAAAATAGAAGCAAAGGGACAGGCAGATGCCAGTCCCTTTTTGTTTCAGATATAACCAAGTATAAGTATTGAACTTAGAAAACTGTCTAGCTCCAACGCCTGGGGCTAGTGTACTTCGCCGCTACACGGGCATTTCCGCTTTTCTTATTTACTCGTCTTTATTGTCCCTATCATTCACGTCAATATCATCTTCGATTATTTCTTCTTTTTTGGTGTTGCTATCCTTAATTGGATCTTTGTCGGTATCGGTATTTTTGTCCTCTGTGTTTGGATAATGGTTGTTCCTGTTGTCTAAATCGATGTTGTCATCATCGTATTTAATACCATTTGGATTATTCAGATCTGTTCGGTTGTTCAAATCTGTTCGATTATTCACGTCTGCTGGATTATTTACAGCCGGTGGTGGTGGATTTTGGTCATCATTGTCGTTATTACAGCCTGTTAACACGACAGCAGATAAGATCGATCCTGCGAGCAAAAGAAATAACTTTTTTTTCAAAATCATGTACCCCTTCCAAACATAATTTGACCTATCTTTTATTGGTCTTTTTTTAGGGTTCCCGACGTCTTTCAAATGATAGCAAGCATTTTTTTACAAAAATGTTTTGAAGGTCATTGCTGCTTCTATGTTTTTGCGCGCCTACATAATAGCATACAAAAAAGCGACCAGAATCCTCCGGCCGCTCTCATTTGGTTATTCTTTTTTCTCGCCTAAAGCAAACGTGATTTCCGCTTCGCAGGCAACTTCGCCGTCAACGGTTGCAACGGCTTTTCCTTTGCCGATTGGTCCGCGCAAGCGTACGATTTCCACTTCAAGACGAAGCTGGTCGCCTGGCTTGACTTGCTTTTTAAAACGACAGCCATCAATTCCTGCAAAAAAGGCTAAGCGGCCGCGGTTTTCTTCTTTTTTCAACATAGCGACAGCCCCAACCTGTGCCAGTGCTTCCACGATTAACACACCAGGCATCACTGGATAATCTGGGAAATGTCCGTTGAAAAATTCTTCATTGGCGCTGACATTTTTAATCCCAACGGCGCTTTTTCCTTCTTCCACTTCTAAAATTCGATCGACTAACAAAAATGGGTAGCGATGTGGAATGATTTCTTTGATTTGTTCGATATCGAGCATTTTTTAGTACCTCCTACTAGTAACAAGTGTCTATTTCCTATTCTACTACTTAAGGTATACAAAAAGGAAGGGATTTACGTCCCTTCCTCCATTTATTTTCCTTTTTGAACTAAATCAATAATATGTGTCCAAGTGGATTCTTGGAAAACTTCTGCCACTTTTCCGCCGCCAAGTAGGCCGTAACCGACAACAGCGCCTGCCGTCACACAGAAGATGGCCATTACTACTAATAGAACGAGCCGCAGCCAAATCGGAATGAGCCGTATTCTGATATGTTTGTACGATACAGGTTCTGTCTCCGCATTCTTACCGGCGCTGTTCGTGGTGTTTGACTCCTTGGACCTTTGGGCCTCACGAGTTGGGTTTATTTTCGTTTCTTTGACCCCTGGCGTCTCGCTTTTCTGACGCGGCTGTTTGGTTTTTGCCTGTTGACCCGCATCCTGAGTTTTTCTTGCGACATTCAAGGTTGGTTTTTTTAACCCCTTTAGTCTACCTGCTACGTTCTTGGCTAGTATCTCAACAATCTTTGTTGGCGCTTGTTTCTCTATGACCTTCGTTTGTTGTGCTTCGTCCTTGGCCTGTTT